>JAQBHK010000101.1:0-4551 GCA_032127815.1 Desulfobacterales bacterium | reverse complement strand
ATGGGAATCTTTCAACCCTAAAACAACAAAATTCGTAGATTCTACCTACAATTTTCGTATATCTAAGAATTGGGATGCTATTTTGATAATGCTTTGTGAATCGCTCAAAACGGTAATATAGGCGTGAGCAATATAAAGGTGCCGCCAACTATTTAAACAATTTCACCGGAGATGGCCATCTTGTGATTTTTTGCCGGCATTGTGGAATCCAAGCCATATGATACTTGCAATCCCATGGCGTCTGGCTTAATCTATGTATATCATTCATTGAAAGCCTCCTTTCTTTAAGCTCTGAACGGCCACTTAAAGGAGGCTTTCTTAACTTTCCGGAATTATCAAACTCCGGGAGTCTCCCGGTACGTCTGGGGAATTAGCGGGTGCTGTGCAGTTCAATGACCATGGAGTTTTAAGAATGTCCAAACGATTGAAAATCCTGGTTGCAGATGACGATCGTATCCAGCTAAGCATATTGCAAAGAAAACTTCAAAAGCATGGATTTGAAGTGGTAACCTGTAAGGACGGCCGCGAGGCCAAAGAAGAGATTGAACGCAATCCTGTTGATCTGGTCATCGCCGATTACATGATGCCAAATATGGACGGACTGGAGCTGCTTGACGCGCTCAGAAAAGATGGTGTGGAGATTCCTTTTATCATCATCACCGCCTACGGTGACATTGACAGTATGATGCAAGCCTTTAAACTGGGCGTTACAGAGTATCTCAACAAACCCTTTGACCCCAATGAACTGGTTATTGCGGTTCAAAAGGCATTGAATATTGATCAAATCAAAAGAAAATTATCGCGCCTGCAGGAGGAAGTCGAATCTAAATACCGCTTTGAAGGTTTGATTGGGCAGAGTGCCTCCATGCGAGCAGTCTTTACCCATATTCACAAATCCGCCCAAAGCATCGCCAATGTCCTCATATCGGGTGAAACCGGTACAGGCAAGGAATTAATCGCCAAGGCAATTCACTACAACGGACCCAATAAAAACGGCCCCTTTATTGCCGCAAATTGTGCCGCCTTTGCGGAAGGAACTTTGGAAAGCGAGTTGTTCGGCCATGTTAAAGGGGCCTTTACCAATGCCCACAGGGATCATAAAGGCCGCTTCGAACTGGCAGATCAAGGGACTCTCTTTTTAGATGAAGTCGGCGACATTCCTCTGAGCACCCAGATTAAATTGCTGCGCGTCATTCAGGAAAAACAATTTGAGCAGGTCGGCGGACAAACAACCATTCATTCGAATTTCAGACTCATTGCGGCAACAAACAAAGATTTAAAAAACCTGATAAAGCAAGGTCTGTTCCGCGAAGACCTCTACTACCGCATGAGCGTGATTAACATTGCCTTACCATTGCTCAGAGAACGGCAGGAAGATATCCTGCTGCTAATCAAATATTTCTTGAAAATGTACAGCCGGATTAACAAAAAAGAAGTTAAAACCATTTCCATAGAAGCGCTAAAGCTGATGCAAAGTTATGCTTGGCCTGGTAATGTAAGGCAATTAGAAAATACGGTCGAAAGTGCGGTTGCCATATGCGATGGCGACACTATTAAAATCGCCGATCTACCACTGGAACTGATTGAGATTCCTACTGAAAAAAACGACGACAAAGAACGGTTTAAGGGGACTTTGCCCCAGGTTGTGGAACAGGTTGAACAGCAAATGATCAAAAAAGCCCTCGATCAAAACGACGGGGTCAAGGCGCGAGCCGCCAAAGCATTGGGAATTAATGAAAGAGTTCTGACTTACAAAATGAATAAATACCTCATGGAAAAAGAGTAACTTTTTAGCGCTTTGAAAGCTGCGAAGCACTGCCGCAAGGCAGAACATTACCTGAAAGCTTGATGGAGCGTTGCGAAAATTTATCCGCCTTGCGGGGCCGCAGGGAATCTTCAAATCATGGTTTAAAGGTGAGGGTGCCGACCTTAACTTTTCGGATTTCATCCCGGGCCAGTAAGTGTTTGCGGTATTGCCCCTTGATATACATTTTCGCCTGATCGTCAAAGTTATCATTATAAAAATAGCCGCTCTGACCGGTTGGATTAATTCCAAATGAATTTTCAGGCTCACCAAAATCAATTATTCTTCTGGTTGAAGGTCCGATAGTTACCTTGTGAGGTGCCGGGGATATTTCAAAGCCCATGAAATTAGGGACTTCGCGGCTTCCTTCAGCCTTAAACGGACCGATATTGAATATTTTATCAAAAGGCTTCTTGCGGCCGATTGCATGGACACCAGAGCCCACTACTCGATGACCTGTTTGGTTCTTAGCTCGCTCCGAAGAAGCTCGACACGCCGGCGATTTGCACCAAAATCCGAATAGCCGATGCGAGACGCCGAACGAATCGAGATGATCCCATTCGATGCATTGAAGTATAGTTCAAGATCATCGATAAACCGGAAGATCCGACTCTTGCATTCCACATGGATGTAGTTATCGGTTGCCGTGACAATGACCCACCCGGGCATTGATACTATTTCATCCCGGACAAGGGGCCAGCTTGCGTTAGGATTCCCTTTTAGACGAAATGACCCAATTGCATGCTGCTTGTCTTTTGCTTCTGACGATACGCAATTTGGGCTCTTGGGGCAGTCCCTAAGGCCGGAGGGATCAATGCCGATCTCGTCGGGTCGTTTTCCTGAGCACCCACCGACGACAAATAGCATCAGTGCCAATGTTAAACCTAGTGCAACAAACCTGTACATTTATACAAACTCCTTATTTCCTGAGGATGCCCCCGATAGTATGCCGTACAGGAGTCCGGAAATCCTAAAAAAAGTGTAATTGTATCACCCCAAAGTTTGCATGCTTTTCCAACAATCAAATGATAAGCTTATTTACGACCCCCAGATTCTCCAGCACTCATTAAACCAATTAGGGTAAAGGTTCATCTGTATATGCAATGTTAGCTTCTTCTGACTTATAGAGCGGCAACTGCTTTCCTGCTCGAACATCTTCCACCCAATGAGGATTTAATAAAATAGATTTCCCGCTTAATACTATATCCGCACTTTTCAGGGCATCTTCGGCACTGGCCCGATCATATATCTGCCCACAAATCATCAAAGGTAGATCCGTGACTTCCCGGGTGATCTGGGCCATATTTTGATCAGTGCCAAAAGCTTTATCCTTGTACCCATAGGTTGAAACAGAAATTACATCGATAGGTTCTTCTGATAACATCTTGATAATCGCTTGATATTCTGCCTTGCTTTCAAACAAAGAGACTTCCATGTCCGCAATACCCCAATTGGAAATTCTAAACGCCAACAGACGATCTTCAGGAACCGTTTTGTGAACGGCCTGAATGACTTTGTGGGCAAAACGGAAACGATTTTCCACTGATCCTCCATAAGAATCTGTGCGCTGATTGGAATAGGACGATAAAAAAGTATTTATAAGATAACCGTGAGCTCCGTGGATCTCTATGCCGTCAAATCCTGCTTCAACAGCACCTTTAGCGGTCTCAACAAAACCATTTATAACATGATTTATGTCAAATTCGGTCATCTCGTCCGGTACGGGATAAGGCTCTTGAGTAAGTGGATTGTTTTGCTTCGGTGTTATGGGACTGGGAGCGATGACTCGGTTTGCCGGGTTTATTTTTGGCCATGACATCCGCCCACAATGGAACATCTGCATTATTGCAACAGACCCTTGGTCCCGGATTGCTTTAACTACAGGTTGCCAGGCATCAATTTGTGGCTGCGTTAACATGCGCGCCTGTCCCGGATAGCCTTGAGCACTTTCATAATCTGTAATAATCGCTTCGGTATAGACGATTGCTGCTCCATTTTTGGCCCTCCTAATTAAAAAATCGAGTACATCCTGCCGGGGTATACTCTCTCCGGGAGATGACATGCGTGTCATGGGCGCAACGCCAATGCGATTCTTAAGCGTTAAACTCTTTAATTGGAATGGTGTAAAAAGAATGTTTTCACTCATGATAAACCTCCTGATATATTAGAAAAACCTATCGATCTATATCCCTGGTGACCAATACCGGGCAGCTTGCGTGACGGACAACCGCCTCGGCGACACTGCCAATTACTACATGGGAAAGTCCGGTTCTTCCGTGGCTTCCCATAACGATGAGATCGGCTTTCATCTCTCTTGCCATCTCTATGATTTTCACAGATGCCTTACCATGCCTAACAGCCTTTTTGGTTTCCAGGGTTTCTTTGATTTGGCCAATCATATTGCTTAGCTTTTTAATAGCTTCCGTTTCCATTCGGTCGGCGATTTCATTGGGCGTCAGAGCGAGAATCTGGAAGCTATCAAAACCGTGAAGCTGGTCTACGACGTGCAGTAGCTGCAACTCTGCGTTGTGTGCAAAAGCCATGAAAACAGCGTAATCGAGAGATTTTTGGGCAATCTTTGAAAAGTCCAAAGGGCATAAGATTTTCTTGATTTCCATCCTTGATCTCCTTATCAAAAACCTAACCGTGGGCATAACCTGCCGAGATGAAATGTCGCTAAACAACGGTTTGGTGCATTGTCAGGTTGACGGTATGGAGAGCCAACGGCACTCATCAATAGGTACTAT
>JAQBHK010000100.1:0-2938 GCA_032127815.1 Desulfobacterales bacterium | reverse complement strand
AAACCCTCCTCAATTAAAACCTTAATTGATACCGTTAAGAACCTTACTGCCACACCTTTAAACGCGATGGCAAGCGGATAAAAACTTCAATCAAATTTGAAGATACGGTTTGGATATCACTTGAAATCAGTGGTCAGTCTTAATCCAGCACTTCTCGTATTTTATTTGCCAGTTCACTCATAACCACCGGTTTCATGACAAAACCGCGAATACCAAATTCCTTTGCTTTTGCGTCGTCAATCTTGGTGCTGAAGCCGGTACAAATTATTACAGGAATATCAGGCCTTATCTCCAAAAGCTTTTGTGAAAGCTGAACTCCGGTCATATTGGGCATGGTCGTGTCGGTAATTACAAGGTCAAATTTATCAGGCGTATTTCGGAACGCCTCCAATGCTTCAACACTGCTGGTTCTTTCCGTAACATCATACCCCAGCCGCTCAAGCATTTCCGTTTCCATCCGAACAATCGGCTCTTCATCGTCTACAAGCAGGATGCGTTCCGTGCCTTTCGGAACCGGTATGACAGCTTCAGTTCCCTGTGTTTCAAACCTGGATTTGATAACAGGCAGATAAACGTGGACAACCGTACCTTTGTCCGGTTCGCTGTAAACCTTTATATCTCCTCGATAACTTTTTACGATGCCGTGCACTACAGAAAGCCCCAACCCCGTGCCTTTGCCAATTTTCTTGGTGGTAAAATAAGGTTCAAAGACGCGCTCAAGCGTTATTTGATCCATACCGATGCCGGTATCAGCCACCGACAAGCAAACATATGTACCCGGATTCATTGACGGGTCTGTAAAATCGTCAACCCCTAATCCAACCTCTTTTAAGGTCACTGCCAGCACACCGCCTTCACCCTCCATGGCATGGAAGGCATTGGTCATCAGATTCATGGCCACCTGATGGATCTGGGTGGGGTCTGCCGTGACCAGCCCGCAGTTATTGCTGATATCTTGTTTGATTTCGATTGTAGCCGGTATCGAGGATCTGATCAGTTTCAAGACCTCTTTGACAATAAGCTGGATCTTCAATGGTTTTAATTCTTGGCCGGATTGACGGCTGAATGCCAGAATCTGTTTTACCAGATCACGGGCGCGTTTTGCCCCGTGTATGATTTCTTCAATCTTATTTCGAAGTGGGCTGTTTTCAGGTGCATCACCCAGCGCCATTTCGGCAAAACCCATTATCGGGAAAAGAATATTATTGAAATCATGGGCGATGCCTCCGGCCAGGGTGCCGATGGAGAGTATCTTTTGGGATTGCTGGAGTTGCTCAATCATTTTTTTGGTTTCTGTAACATCACGGAAAATAGTCAATTTTGAAATTGAACCGTCAGTGTGAAATATGGGTGAGTTGGAAACATGGTAAGTTTTGCCGTTTTTAGGGGTGACAAGTTCATTTTTCACCTTCTTCCCTTTCAAAATTTCTTCATGGATACACCACGAACATTTTTCATCACGCCCATGTATCGCTTTGTGGCACAGTTCGCCGGTGGCATCATACCCTACCCTTTTGAGCATGGCCGGATTCATGAACTCTATGCGAAAGTCAGGCGAGCAAATATACACCGCGTCATCCATAGCTTCCATCATGGAACGGTATTTTTCTTCGCTCTCCCGCAGCGACTCTTCCGCCTGCTTACGCTCGGTTATGTCGGAAATAATTCCAACCAAACCTTTTACGCTGCCTGCCTTGTTCGTATAGCTGGCTTTGTTAAAGATTACATCCCGCGTTTCCCCTGCGGCATTGGTAACCTTCCATTCATAAGTCTGTTTTTCCCGGCGCTGGAAAAGTTCCTGGTCTTTTTCATAATATTTGTCAGCGATATGCTTGGGTCCCATATCGTATACGGTCTTGCCGATAATTTCTTCTCTGGTTTTTCCGTAAAATTCTTCAAAGGCCCTGTTGACATCTAAATATTCACCCTTTATATCTTTATAGAACAAAGGGTTCGGAATGGTATCGATCAGAGTTTGTAAAAAAGATAAATTGTCTTTTAGATTATCATCGACCCGCTTGCGTTCCTTGTCCGCTTTAGCAACATACAGCGCCATCTCAATGGTCACTTTGAGGTCTTTATCTTGGAACGGTTTAAGGATATAGCCAAAAGGAGTTGTAAGTTTGGCGCGTTCAAGCCTTTTTTCATCAGCGTGAGCAGTAAGGAAAATGACCGGGATGCCGAAGCGGGACCGGATGATTTCAGCAGCGTCGATCCCGTCCATCTCACCTTTGAGTACAATATCCATCAACACCAGATCAGGCTTATTCTCTTTAATCTTTTCAACGACCTCTTCTCCAGAAGCCACTTTTGCGGTGACACCGTACCCAAGCTGCTTCAACTGGCTTTCGATGTGCATTGCGATAATACCGTCATCTTCCACAATCAAGACTTGTGCTTTTTTCATGGCTCTATATCCTTGGTTTATAAGCTGTTCTTTCGAACTTGATTTTAAATTGAGTTCCACCTGTTCGACCCACATCAATTTTTTCATCAAGCTGATGTCCTGCTAACACTTTAACCAATTGTAATCCCATTGTATCCGTTTGTTTGATATCCGGATCTTCTGGAACACCTATACCATCATCACTGACTGTTAATTCAAGCTCATCTTCATTGAATGGTCGGAGGGCAATACTAATTTTCCCTTCTCTTCCTTGTGGAAATGCATATTTAAGAGAAAAGGTTAACATCAATACGCTAACGCTTATCAATTTTAGGCACAGATCGAAGAGGTCCCGATAAATCATAATCGCTTCAGGAATGATACGAAATATAGAAAAGAAAGTGTATTAAAACATTATCTTTAATTGAAAAACGTATGTCAAATCATATTGGTTTATGGAAAGAATTTAGAGGGGTTAGCGTGGCTGGGGAATAGGTTGCATTATTGGTGAAATGCGACCATTGGATATTGTTTTACGATGACCGCCAGTCG
>JAQBHK010000099.1:0-9456 GCA_032127815.1 Desulfobacterales bacterium | reverse complement strand
CCTAAAAAGAAAGAGATTTCAAAGCAGAATCAATCAGACTAACCTAATGAATTCAATTTCCTAAACAGTATATCCTGGGCTATTATCAAACAAAGAAGACGCTTCGTTTGAGGCGGTTTTTTTCAGGTTATAGTCATTATTTCTTTTCTTCGTAGTCAACCGACGCCTCTATGCGGCGATTTTTTACTCGACCTGCTTTTGTTTTATTATCGGCTATCGGATGTGAGAACCCGAATCCTTTGGTTGCAACTCTTCCGGAATCGATCCCAAACTGATTAACGAGAAAAGCCTTTACTGCTTCGGCCCGACGCTGAGAAAGCTTGAGGTTATATTCTTCACCGCCAAGATTGCAGGTATGACCTTCAATCAAAATATTAAGATTGGGATGCTTTTTCATGACATCAGCGATTTTTCTGATGTTGTCACCGTATTCGGGCTTGATGATCGCCTTGTCAAAGTCGAATTGCACCAGCAGCGTGACTCGCTTTTTCTCAAATAGCTGCCGTTCAACCTCTATTTCCGCCTTTGGAGCTGCCTTGGTTTCCTTTATTTCGGGACGCTCGACCTTCATGACGACTTCAGCCTCTGGTTTGCGCTGTTCAACCATCGGTTCTGAAACTTTGCCGGGACCGCCAAAAGAAAAAGTCAATCCAGCAGTATACTCAAGATTATTTTTGATGCTGCCGAAGGCAAGAATATGGCGAACATCAAATCTCAAGGCAAGACGTTCCGTAAGGTACCATTTCAGGCCGCCACCGTAATCCAAAGCAGCCATAGTTTTGCTGTCATGGCCCGAATTGTAGTCCAGACTCTGTCCGCCGGCACCGATTGCAGCAAAAGGAACGATGCGCCTATCCGGCAAAAAGTGATAGAGCCCTTCCAGGCGGTAATTGTACACATTAGTACTCGCGCTTGTCCCCGCACCAGTGTAGTCTGTTGAAACATAATCAAATCCAAGCTCAGCACCCCAATTTTTGGTAAAATCGTATCCAATTCTCAAGCCGTAAACAGGCTTATTATCTAAATCCTGATTGCCTTCAAACACATATCCGCCGATAAACGGCGATATTGAAAAGTTTCCGGGTTTCTCTTGGGCAAAAGATGGTGCCGTAACTCCCAAGGCCAAGACTAAAATGATAAAAACATATTTTTTCATGTCTGTTCTCCCTCTTATTTTGGGGGTGTTTATAGTTCCGAAAGAACATATTCTGGTCCATTAATCGAATAATTGTTACAAGACTCAACGCAGTGTTAATATGTTTGATGCAAGATTCCATTGCCTGTATCGATTGGTGTTATAAGACTAATATCATAGATGGTTTGATTTGGGAATCATCAATTTTGGGGGGGGGCTTTGGAAATGACGTACTCGTTTTTCGGTAGTTTATACAAGGAGTCCATGAGCCAATCGGCCTTTTGCACCCTTCGCATGATCTTTGTCCTTGACGCATCTTGCAGTAACTGTTCACAACATATTCAAACATCTTGGCGTTTCGGACTGCAAATGCGATTTCCTCTGCAAGCGAAAGCAATAAAAAATGATCAGCTTCTGTGAAAGGGCCTTCAGTTTTATTCAATATCTCCAGCACGCCAACTGATTCTTTTTTGACTACAAGAGGGATAGCGATCATATTTTTTGTTTTAAAGCCGGTCTCAGTATCAAGCTCTTTATAAAATCGGGGGTCGTTATGCGCATCGTTGACGACCTCTGACTTCTGCGTATGCAAGACGGAACCAGCCAAGCCCTTATCGGCGGGAAATATTTTGTCCATCAGCAGAGGTTTTGAAATCCCCTCGACTTGATAGAAATAGAAGTATTTTTTTTCGTCATCAAGTAAAAGGATTGAGCCTGCTTCGGCCGAAACTGCTTCCAGGCAACAGTACAAAATGGTTTCCATTAATCCATTTAGGTCAGTCGACTGAGTTAGCATCGAACTCACTGACATATATAGATCCAGATGCGAAAGTTTTTTCTCGATTATTGTTTGTTTCAAAAGACGGTTGACTGTATTCGCAGTAATGCAGAGAAGTTTCTTTAAATGGTCCGCCGAGACGACGGCAGTGTCGTCATAAGCTGTCAGACCGATCAAAACGTTGCCATTATCTTTAGTTCGAAAATAGTATAAAATAAAGTTTGCATGCATTTCCCATGCCGAAGAAGTAGATACCGAGACGTGTTGGACATCAGTTTGTCTTGAGAGCTGGTCGAGTTGTTCAGCACAAAGGTTTTCTATCTCGAATGCTGCCTCGGGCTGAATCCCGTATGTAATAAAAAAAGGTGAAGGCAAACGCGAATCAAATGTGTAAATGAGAACAGAACTAGATCCCAATATTCTGCTAAATTCAGGAAGCACAATCTCCGCAAATTCATCAAAACTTTGAACTTGAAGAGCAATTTCAATCAGCTCTAATAGTTTTAAAGATTTTTCAACAGAAAGTTGAGGCTGAGAATTGGTAGGAGACATGGCGCGCCCCTTGGTCAAGATTTAGTTTTAGATCTATATGACATGAAAGTCCGTTGCCTTTTGTACGATCCCCAGTGCCTTCACCTTGGCACTGAGTTCCTCCATTATTTGATTAAGTGCTAGTTGATGGTTGTCCTTGTAAATCAGAAAGATGGTGGTCATTTTCTGCTTTTCCAACTGGAAGTCCGCTGTCTTCTGGATCACTCCCGGCTTCTGTACTTTAGCGCTGAATTCCTTCATTATTTGATTAAGTGCCAGTTGATGATCGTCCTTGTAAATGAGGAAGATAGTAGTCATCTTGCCTCTTTTTTGGTATTGACGTTTCTGACTTAGACCCAACTCTTTAACCAGAGGCTGGAGAGCCTCCAAGGCTTGGTCCACGTTTTGATACCTCTTGTTCGGATCACGGTTACAAGCTGTTATAATAAAATCTCGCAACCTTTTTGGCAGAGCAGCTACAATCTTTTCCGGGTCCGGGATGTCTTGGTTAATGTGTATGTCTCTTAAATCCATGCAGTCATCTTCAGGATAAGGTCTCTGGCCTGTCACTATCTCGTAGGCTGTGATGCCTAGGGCATAAATGTCAGTTCGTTGGTCTACGGCCTCGCCCTTAATCTGCTCCGGGGCCATATAAAAAACCGTGCCGGCTAAAACCTTGTCCGCGGTGCCAGTAGGGCAGGCAAGTCCAAAGTCGAGTATCTTCACCTGACCATCACGTTGCACGAATATGTTTCCTGGCTTTATGTCCTGATGGACGATACCCCGTTGGTGGGCATAACCGAGACCAGAACAAATCTGAGTAAGATAGTCAACTGCCTGTGGCAAAGGAATGGTTTTTAAACGCGCAAGCATCTCATCCAAGTCTTCGCCCTCTAAAAGCTCCATTATTATGAAAACGGTCCTGTAAAGCTTCTCGATGTCATAAACCCTGACAATGTTATTGTGATTAAAGCTGGCAATGATCTTGGCCTCGTTCCAAAAACTATCCAAAAAATCAGGATTCATGGCAAGATCATGCTTCATCATTTTTATGGCTACGGGCATATTCAAGTCTGCATGCACACCTTTGTAAACAATATTATATCCGCCGCGTCCAATAATATCCGTGATGATGTACTTGTTGATTGTTCTGTGAGCCGTTACTTTTGAGGTTTCAAAACGATTAGCTACAAGTTCTGTCAAAAAGATACGCAACTCAGGATATTCTTTAGAAATATCGTCAAACTGAGACCTGGTCAAACACCAAAGCTCCATGTCGGTTTCAGCATCAACACTTGCGTTTCGTGGCTCTCCGGTCACAATCGCCATCTCGCCGACAATATCCCCATCTTTAAGGCGAGCAACTGTTTGCTGTTCACCGTTTCTCCGCACACTTGCCACACACAATCCGCTTTGAATTATAAAACAGGAATCTCCAGCCTCGCCTTGGGACATGAGTTTCTCACCAGCCGCTAAATGTTTATAAGTCAATCTGTTTAAAAGGGGACATACAGCATTTCGGGGAATAAATCTCAACAGCTTAGTGCTGCTAAAGAATTCATAGTCTGTCGGCAGGGGCTTTTGTTTGCAGATCTCTTCCACATGCTTCGATAGTTTTCTTTTTGAGTCATGCTGTTGGATCTCCATTCCGATTTGATAGCAATCAAGCTTGGAAGAATCCTTATTGATCCATTTTACATTCCCCCAAGAAAAATTCCATAGCTTTTCAGAACTGTTGTAGATTTGCAACTGAAGTAAAGAATCTGATTCGATTTTTTTCTCCGATTGAATGAGTACTCCGCCTTGGCTTACATCACAAATATCCACGTAAAAAGCGCCGCTTGGATCTTTAAAAGCGGATTCAGGCTCTCGCTTTATAAGCTCTGGAGAAAAGAATCCAATTTCTGGTATCCGCAAAGTTTCTCTAGGCCAGCGCCTTCGATCTTGTGGGTTATTCATAATTGAGGCCCCTTATCAGGAGCTATATTAGATAAATAGCAAAATTGATATAAAACGATTCTCCGAAAATGTTAATGATAGAAATGAATAGTCTAATAAACATTCAATATTAGATAGTTAGATACCAATATAGATTGAGGTCAGCAGCAATAAGAAGCGCAATAAAATAGAAATCAAATCGAGATAGAGAACCGCTTCAAAAGGAGAATATATTTAACCCCGATATGCTAAAACATTAATAAAGTCAATAGAATTATAATTAATCCAAACATATATACCACTTTATGGTATTGGTTGGCAATATGAATCGCAGGGAAGGAGAGATGGTTTAATGGAACTGTGGGAAGTTATCGGAAGATTAATCGAAATCACAATATATCGACATTTAACTTTTTACGAATTCATCAATGCTAGGGCTTAATTGCCGTATACTCAAGTGCCAGATTGAAATATCTTTTTGCGGTTTGAATGTTTTTTTCAGCGGACGATTCAGAGAGTTCTTTTTTAATCGCAGCCGGAATTCCTGCAACGAGGTGATAAGGACCAACAACCTGGTCCTGTTTAACCACCGCGCCGGCGGCAACTACCGAACCGGTCTTAATATATGCACCTGTAAGTATAGCGGCACTTATGCCGATAAGACAGTTGTCTTCAATCGTGCAGGCGTGAATAACGGCATTGTGTCCGATTGTTACGTTTTCACCGATAACCGTAGGTTTGCCGGCATCGGCGTGGACGGTACTATTATCCTGAACATTTGAATTCTTACCAACAGTTATAGCGGCCCTGTCACCTCTTACAACGACGCCATACCATATGCTTACACCGTCTTTCAGGTCTACATCTCCGATAACCGCAGCCGTGGGCGCTATAAAAACATTTTTTCCGATCTTTGGTTTATGACCTTTATACTCAAATATCATAATAAGTTTCCGACTGATACCGGTGTTTTAATCGATTGCTGAATACGATTTTTAAACTTTTGCCAAGGTGTTTCAACTTTAAATTTGAGTTGCAATTTGAAGATTGCATGTGCTTACAAAAACTTCAAGCTATAAATTAACGCAGCGCAGGCATCCAATTCTCTAAAATAGGCCTTCTAGTCAGCTTTTGCGCAAGTCCGAAAAAACCGGACAGAATACGGCTTTACCGCCATATATTCGACAAGTTCGAGCAATTTTTGCCACTCTGACTATTAACTCCATTTCAAGATATTTGTAACATATTAAATTCATTAGATTTAAAACTTTTATTAAATTATTATAATGTTGGCACGTATCTTGTAATAAATTTAAAGAATAAATAACCGAACGAATTGGATCGAAATATCGGATTGATTTTTTATGCAACTGATAAAAATGGGTAAAAGAGGCAGCGAAAATATTTTGCACATATCTCTTGGTAGAAAATCGCACAACTTAGGTTTAACTTTGATTACGGAGGATAGATATGGACGCAAAAATCGTTAATCCTTTTATCACCGCCACCTTGAATGTTCTGGAAACAATGGCATTTATTAAGGCTAAATCCGGAAAACCTTATCTAAAAAGTAATGATATTGCCCAGGGAGATGTTTCCGGTGTAGTTGGATTCACCGGTGAAACCAACGGGACCCTATCGGTCACTTTTGACGAAACATGCATTTTAAAAATCGTTTCCAACATGTTCGGGGAGGAAATGACACAAATAAACAATGAAATTACAGATGCGGTGGGTGAATTGACCAATATGATATCCGGCCAGGCCAGAAAAGAACTGGAAGAAATAGATATATTATTTAAAGGTTCCATACCCACGGTAATTAACGGCAAGAACCATACAATTGAAACTAAAACCAATGGCCCCAAAGTTGCAATTCCTTTTAAAACCGAAGACGGCAGCTTTATCATTGAGGTGTGTTTGGAAGATTAATCAGATGAGAATATTGATAGCTGAAGACGAATTTACCTCACACCGTATCCTGAGGGCCGTACTTACCAAGTGGAACTACGACGTAGTCTCTGCCCATGACGGAAGCGAAGCGTGGGAAAAGCTGCAGCGTGAGGATGCACCCAAGCTGGCCGTGCTGGACTGGATGATGCCGAAGATGGACGGACTTGAGGTTTGTTATAAACTCCGTCAGATGGAAAAAACTATTCCAACCTACATTATCCTTCTGACCGCCAGAGACAGCAAGAAAGATATCGTCAAGGGATTTGAAGCCGGGGCTGACGACTATATTGCCAAACCGTTTGATAATAACGAGCTGCGGGCGCGGATCAACGCCGGTCGCCGCATTGTCGAGTTGCAGGCCTCTTTGGTGGAAAAAGATAAACTTCAGGGCGTCATTGAAATGGCCGGAGCGGTGAACCATGAATTAAATCAGCCCATGCAAGTAATTTCAGGGCTTTCCGAACTCTTGCTGGATAGTTTGGACGATAATCACATTAAGGAGGACCTTAAAGAAATAAAAGCGCAAGTTAAGAGCATGGGAGAAATAACGAGAAAACTAACTAGGATTACAAGGTATAAAACAAAGAGTTATCTTACAAGTAAAATTATCGATCTCGATAGCGCTGCCGAGTGATATTCTTTGAAAGGAACAAGATCATGACTGAAAAAAAAATTTTGGTGGTAGATGATGAAGTCGCCATTTTGAATATGCTCAAGAGGGTTTTCAGTAAGGAAGGTTATACAGTTCGGTCCGCAGAGAGTGCCGAAGAAGCTATTGAGATTTTAAAACATGATCGTATCCATGTCATGTTTCTGGATTTAAACCTGCCTGGAATGACTGGAGTGGAACTGTGCCGGCAGCTTCGGAAAAAACGGCCTATGGATATTATCTATGCGGTAACCGGGTACGTTTCACTTTTTGAACTGGCGGAATGCCGGGAGGCCGGTTTCGATGATTATTTTCATAAACCCGTTGAATTGGAAGAACTTTTAAATGCGGCCCAAGACGCTTTCAAAAAAATAGAACGCTGGAAAAAACGTTAATTTTTTAAAAAACTTTTTGCAAAAAAAAGTTATAAATTCGTAAAAATTTAACTGCAACAGCGAGCGCATTCTCCGCCGCTTGCTGCAGGGAGCTTCAATCTTTTCACTTTTTAGGAAACCATCAGTATTATTTTCACTCTGCATAGACATCTGATCTAATCTACACAAGCTTGGTTGTATAGGCAATTAATCGTGACAAGCAAATTGTGTTTCTCGCCTTAGCGTGGTATAAATTACAGGCTTTTAAAACAACAGAGGGGTAGGGCATGTTGCGTTGGAACGGATGGGGAGATGATAAGGTACATGTCGATCTGCCGGCGCAGGGGTGTCGCCTGCTGCGTGAATTGCTGGGCGCTGGGAATCGGCAAGCCGATTATGCGCTTGAAAAATTTATCAGTCGCATGCCGGCATCAAGGCTGCCGCATCATTCTCTGATATCAACCGACCCCCAAGAGCGACTTGTTCATTCTCACGGCCAGAGCCTGTCGGATTGGATCGGTTTGCGCGGCGGGACACTTGGACACTTTCCCGACGGTGTGGCCCTGCCTTCTACGACCGGAGAAGTCGAAGAATTAATGAACTTTTCCGAAAAGCATAATGCAGTTGTGATACCTTTTGGCGGCGGAACGAGTGTCGCCGGTCAGCTCCAGATTCCTGCAGAAAATAGACCGGTCCTCAGTTTATCTCTCAAACGACTCAATCGTTTGATCGATCTTAATCCTTCCAGTCTGCTCGCTATGTTTGAGTCCGGCATTTTAGGACTTGGACTTGAGAATCAGCTTCAAGCCAGAGGCTTCACCTTGGGGCATTCTCCCCAGTCCTTTGAATTCTCTTCATTGGGGGGATGGGTGGCGACGCGTTCCAGCGGTCAGCAAGCTTCACATTATGGAAGGATCGAGCAGCTTTTTGCCGGCGGCGAACTGGTTACACCTCGGGGTATATTAACACTTCCACCTTTTCCGGCTTCAGCAGCAGGCCCTGATTTGCGGCATCTTGTTTTGGGCTCAGAGGGAAGAATAGGCGTTTTAACCAAGGTAACTGTCAGGATTTCACACATTCCGGAAAAAAATGATGTGCACGGGATTTTCTTTCCATCATGGGGCCATGCCGCAGAGGCTGTTCAGAGTCTTGCCGGAGGCGGCATCCCCTTTGCAATGATCCGTCTGAGCAACGCAACGGAAACCACAACAAATCTGGCTTTGGCCGGACATGAAAAACAGGTCGCGATTTTGAAGCAATACCTTAGATGGCGACGCATACCTGCAAGAGAGGGATGCATGTGTCTTATCGGTTTTATTGGAAGTAAACGCTTGGTCAGGACATCACGCCATGAAGCTTTTGCGATCCTGCGTCAATACGACGGCGTTTCTGTAGGCCGGGCCATGGGAAAGGCCTGGAAGAGAAACCGTTTTCGCGCGCCATATTTGCGCAATACATTATGGGACTCAGGTTATGCCGTCGATACTCTGGAAACGGCCGTAACCTGGGATAAAGTTACTTCGACCATGAAAAATGTTGAAAAAGCCATTACCGCAAGTATGGATTTAGAAAATGAAAAGGTACATGTTTTCTCTCATCTTTCCCATCTTTATTCCAGCGGGTCAAATATTTATACAACTTTTATTTTTCGGCTTGCAGATACTCCCGAAGAGACGCTGAACCGCTGGCAAAAAATTAAAAAAGCGGCCAGTCAAGCCATTGTTGATGCCGGCGGTACCATCAGTCATCAACATGGGATAGGCCTAGACCATAAGCCGTATTTGGAGGCTGAAAAAGGGCCTTTGGGCATGAGCACTTTAAAAGAGTTATGTTTCTGTCTCGATCCCGGGCAGCGAATGAATCCAGGCAAATTAACCGACTAAAACATGCGGGGGAAGAACGATAGCCATGAATCTTGAGACCTTGCCGGAAGAGTGGGATTTGATCGTCGTTGGAGGCGGTCCCATGGGAGACTGCGGTGTTACAGGACGAAAAATTATTGTAGATACCTATGGTGGCCAGGGCAGCCATGGCGGTGGCTGCTTTTCCGGAAAAGATCCCTCAAAAGTAGACAGGAGCGCGTCCTATATGGGAAGAT
>JAQBHK010000098.1:0-3664 GCA_032127815.1 Desulfobacterales bacterium | reverse complement strand
CGCACAAGTCCGGAAGAGACTGTCGCCCGTCAGGCGAAAAAAGTCGCGGCCCAACGCCTTGCCCAGGCTTCTCAAACCATGGGCTTGGAGCACCAAGCACTCAGCAGGAGAGAGAACGAGCAGGCCTTGTCGGATTTGGTTGATGAACTCATACGTACGCCTCCTTCAAATTTGTGGAAGAAATCATGATTGACTTCAAACTGGAGTTTGCAAAATCGCAGAGAGCATCGCAAGATTACCAACAGTGACACCAATATGATGACATATCTGCAGTCGAGCAGGTGGAAGAAAGGCAACTGAGCATTAGCGCAGTGATAACATCAAGGCTTTTTGAGCCGCTCCTCCACCAGCGCCACAGGCGCTACACCAACATTTAACCATTTCATTTAAGGTCAGGCATTTATTTTTCCGGCACGGTGCGATCTAAACATATTGCCCTCATTGAGCGAAAGTCGAGGATGCCCCAGATCTCCCGATAGCGGGATTCTCCAAAGGCGGATAAAGCTACGCGTTGCCTATTCAGACTCTCTAAGTACGCGTTGCTTATTCAGCTTCTCTAAGACTGTACTGGGATATTAGCCGGGATAGATAGGATCTTTGAATGCCCATTATTTTTGCAGCTTCGCTTCTGTTGCCCGCTGTACGTTTGAGAGTTTGGGTGATGAACTCTTTTTTAAATCCATTTATTGCATCTTTAAGAGTCTGCCCCACATTCAAAGTTTGAAATTCTCCTATTCTTTTATTACCAGGAAGTTCCTCTGGTAAAATTTCCGCACTTTTGCTCATGACCACAGCCCGTTCCATAGCGTTTTTCAATTCCCTAACATTACCGGGCCAATCATATTCAAGCATTTTCTCCATGGCTTTTTCCGATATTGTTATATTCGGAGTACCTCTTTCCTGTTTTAAAATATCTAAAAAATAATTGGCAAGCAGGGGGATGTCTTCTTTCCGTTCTCTGATGGGGGGCATTCGGATTTGGACTACATTCAGCCGATAGTAAAGATCCTCTCGAAACCTTCCCTCAGCTACTTCCCTTGCTATATCTTTGTTTGTTGCTGAAATGACCCTTACATCTACGGTTATCGACACATTGCCCCCAACACGATAAAACACCCCGTCTTCCAGCACCCTAAGCAACTTGACCTGCATCTCCGGTTTCATCTCTCCTATTTCATCCAGGAAAATAGTGCCGCTGTCAGCCATTTCAAATTTTCCGATCTTTTGGTTCCCTGCCCCCGTAAAGGCTCCCTTTTCATGACCAAACAGTTCCGCTTCCAGTAAGGCTTCAGGCAGGGCGGCACAATTGATCGCAACCATCGCCTGTGCGCGCCTGTGGCCAGACCGATGTATCAATCTGGCAAGCAGTTCCTTGCCTGTACCGCTCTCACCCAGTATCAAAGTGCTGCTTTTCGAATTGGAAACTAAAAAGGCGTCTGAGATGACCTTTTTCAAAGAATCGCTCTCCCCCATGATCTGGTGCTTACTCCCTATTTCTTCTCGGAGATCTTTGTTTTCCTTTTGCACCTGTTTAACTTTTTGAGCCTTGCTTATCGCTAAAGATGCTAAATCAGCGAAACCCATCAAAAGTTTCATATCTTCATCCCGGAGAGGACTTCCATCGTCTTTATCGATGATTTCAACCACCCCGATGGTTTTTCCATCAGCCTTCATCGGCACACAAGCAATGGAGTGAGTCTGGAACCCTACGGATTCACTTATTTGTTTGTACCAGCGGGGATCCTTGCTGACGTCGGGAACTAGAAGAGGCTCTCCTGTTTCGGCAACATAACCGGCAATCCCCTGTCCCAGGCTAATCTCATACTTTTTGACTTCTTCTTTTTTATCACCGGTAGCAACCTTGAAATAAAGCTTCTTGGTTTTCTGATCCAGTAATAACAAAGAACTGGCCTTGGCCTTCAGCATACGAGCGGCTGTATCTATTATGAGTTCCAGCAGGTTATCGAGGTCTAGTACCGATGTAACCCACGTGGAAATCTCTTTAAAGACTGCTATTGTGGAATCAGGGCTTGAAGACCTTTTATTCATGATTTCCCCCTAACACTCTGCAATGTTGTTATATTTTTATTAATCTAAAACCAATGATTTGTACGGGTGTATACTTTTTTATCGGCAGTTCATGGGAAAAAAATTAGCGGTATTTACGAAATTGTGAAACGGTTTCCTTTGAAGATGAAACCAATCCTGTCAAAACAAGGTGTTATGCCGTAACGCCCGTATTGTTGCCATCCACTCCAATCAGGTTTATGCACATGGGGATTTTCAAAGAGGGTAAGTTTTATAAAAAAATGCTACCAATTATCTTTTTCTATAATTGTTTCACATTTTTTTATTATCGCGTTTGTTTTGTGAATAATAATATTTACCAAGTAAATCGTAAGGTTGCCGTGTCTTTTATGTTTTTTTCCAAGTCTGGCATGAGGTTTGCGATACAAAAGCACAAAGAGTTAAAGAAGTTTATATTTTACAAACCGTAGATATAGGAGGGATTAAACCATGAAAAAACTATTTGCCGGAGAATTTAATTTTACCTGTTTTTGCTTAGCTTTGATGGCAGCATGGATTGCCTTGAATGGATTTACTCAGGCGGTCGCCGATACCGACCGGGTCGCTGATTTCACCCGGATCGTTCCTCTTAATAACGCCGATGAAACGAAGGCCGGGTATTTTTTCAAAGGTAACGCTTCAGAGGCTTTTGCAGTCAAGGGTAGCCAGATCTATAGTTTACTTGCTCTCATCCCTCAGGAACCTCAAAAGCTAATCGTAAAGTTTAAAGAGCCGCTCCTGATGAAATATATAGGCAAACCAGAAACCCTGCGCGACAAGGCGCGCTCCGGGGATGACCTTGAGTATAAAACTATCATAAAGGATGGTGTCGCCAAGCAGCTTCCTTATGTAGAAACATTATGCCGGTACCTTAAAACCCAGCTATGGAATCCTGATTGGTTAAAAAACAAGTCGCATAGTATAAATTTTGCATCCGTACCTTCTGGAGGTTTTTCTATTGAATATACATATCAATTTTGACTTGCAGAGGTAATTTAATCCTCACTCTGATAAACGTACGGCTTTTGGGCCGAAATCGTTTGTGAGTTCTTTTGTGTACAGCCTTTCGTCTATCCTGCCCATTAGATTCCATGGTTACTCCCTCTTTCACCGATCAAGGTTTGAGCCCGGTTACATAGTCAAAGAAAAACAGCAAAAATACGGCAAAAAGAGAAATCGTGCATTAAAGAACTGGTTTATCGCGCAGCGCTGACATCAAGGCCTTGTGAGCCGCTCCTCAAGTCCATCTTTGGGCGCTCCTCCACCAGCGCCACAGGCGCTACACCCGCAACCCGCCTGCCCGGCGTAGCCTGAAGGGCGAAGCCTGGGTATCCTTTAACTCGTAACCCGAAACTCGCAACCCGTAACCCGATTCACCAGTGATTTTTTTTAAACATTTCATTTAAGGTCAGGCATTAAGTTTACCGGCACGACACGATCTAAACATCTTATACAAGGTGCCCCATGGCTCTAAAAATAAGAAATGCCCTTCTTTACGCAAGAATGCTAAGAAGGGCTTTATCTTTTTGAGGTTACCGGAAATTCCGGCTTTTTAGGCAGGATTAATACAGAAACTTAAATATTGAGGGGCGTGTCG
>JAQBHK010000097.1:0-2770 GCA_032127815.1 Desulfobacterales bacterium | reverse complement strand
GGTTAAGCAAAAGCATCCCTGTGTTAATAGGGATCTTCATTTTTTTCAATCCCTTTCCTCATACAACAGCTATCAAGGAAATCTGCTTTTACCTTTCTGTTTTTATCATATTTATTTTAATCTGTTACAAAAAAACTGAATTTTCTTTCAAGTCACCATTTATGCTTTCTTTTGGTCTTTTGGTTATCTGGACTTTTCTGGGTCTTTTTTTGCTCTCGACCCCAAAAACAGCATCCATGATTTTTATTCACATTTTCGGATTTAACTGGGCAGGGAGGTCAGGAAAAGGCAGAAGTCGCCCCAGTGAAATGCGCCCCAGTTGAATCCCTTCGGGTGCTCCTGCGGAGCAATTCCATCCCAGTACGATCTGCCGGCCTTGTCCCGGTAATTCCACGGGGACCTACGGGGAATGCGCTCGCTGTGCAGTTCAATCGTTGTTGAGATAAAAAAATATGGGCACTGCGGATCCATAAGTTTTAGAAATTATCGCATAAATTTGCTTGACTACACGCAGGTTGCGTGCGATACGTAAAACAGATGAATTGTTTATGTCTGAGAAAGGAGCCTAACCCATGAAACAAAATATTACATTGAGCATTAACAAAGATCTAATCAGAAAAGCAAAAATATTAGCTGCTCAAAAGCAAACATCTATAAGCGGAATGCTTAGTCAAGAATTACAAAAAATTATAGATGATTCGGAAGAATATGAATTGTTTAAACGAAAGGCTTTGACCAATATCAATCAGGGATTTCATTTGGGTGGAAAAAATGCGGTTTCAAGAGAGGAGCTTCATGAAAGGTAAGATCTTTATAGATACAAATATTTTGATATACGCACATGACCTGGATGCAGGTGGTAAAAATGAAATCTCTGCTGACCTTATGCTCAATCTGTGGGAAAATAGAATGGGAATTATCAGTGCTCAAGTATTACAGGAATTTTACGTGAATGTTACACGCAAGATTTTAAATCCTTTGTCAAAATCAAAGGCAAGAGGAATTATAGAGAGTTATCTGGTCTGGCATGTTGAGTTGAACGGAATCAAAACAATATTATTTGCTTCCGAAATTGAAGAAAGGCACCATTTATCATTTTGGGATTCTTTAATCATTGCTGCTGCTTATAATGCAAAAGCCGATAAAATTCTCACTGAAGATTTGAACCATGGCCAGATAATTGAAGGTATTTTAATTGAAAACCCTTTTAAAAATTGATGGATTGAAGGATTTATGAATTGGTAATATAATGTAATATGCAAAATGTTTTCATTTGAGTTGAGGCGGCTCCTAAGGAACTGGAAGCGGGATAGAGAATATATGGCTGCAATAAGACATAAAAGGATGAGATGAGGAGGTTGGAAGAATGGACTGGAAAGACCGTATTGTCGTTAACCCATATGTGTTATTGGGCAAACCGGTTATTAGAGGAACCCGTCTTGCCGTGGAGTTCATTATAGATTTGCTGGTTCAGGGCTGGAGCGAGCAGGATATCATGGGAAACTATTCGGGAGTAACGCACTGTGTTATTTTATAAATCTGAACTGCCAATACCTTAGCCCTCTGCCAAACCTCCAAACTCCTAAATCCATCCACAACCTATCACCCATAACCCATTACCTATCACCTATTGGATCAGTCTCACCGTTTTAGTATGTCATGTGTGCCGATTGCCCGAAAAATCAATGTGTTTTCAGATAGTTCAAAGGTGAACCGATATTTCATGGTAATTGATCCCTCCCACCGATTCTTTGTTCCCTGGATTCGCTTCACTCGAAGGGAAGGATGGGATGTGTCTTTCAAAAAAAGTTGCAGCTTTTGATCGAATGCTTTTTGAATTTCTTTGGACAAATTATTATATTCTTTTTTAAACCGTTTGCTGAACTGATAGGCTGCTACTTTTTCAACCATTTTAATCCTTCTTCCGCAGTCTTGAATTTTGGCGACACATGCCCTTCTTTGATCTCGTTATCAACGTGGGCCTCCATTTTTTGCCATTCTTTTGTCCAGTACCACCCCTGCGAAGGATCAATGAGTTTTCTGGGTTTTAAGACAATTTGCCTTTCTTCAACATCCACTTCAACATAGTCGCCTTTTTCGATTCCGAGAGTGATCATAATCTTCTTGGGTATACGAATCTGCCCTTGAGGGCTTATCTTCATTATTGTTGGCGTTGACATAACTCCTCCTTTAAACAATTAAACTTTTAAACTATATTAGATGTGGTTTCTTTACTATGTCAAGCAAAATCCGCATCTGCTTTGTTGCAGGGCATTCGCGGTAAATTACTACAGCTTCACGCCCTGCGCCCCCGACGGCGGGATTTCGCAAGCTCAACTTGCAGCTGCGGCGAAATCGGCAATTGCAGATTTTAGGTTAAACACAACTTTTGATCATATCTCTGCAATTGAGTAAAACTCAATTAGGTGTTATTCGTTCTTGGTTATTTTGAAATAATACGCTTGACGTACTGCATAATTACCATTAAAATATCAATTGATGATTCAAAGTTTTAAAGACAAGCGGACCCAGCGGCTTTTTGATGGTGAACGAGTCCCAGCCTTCCAATCATTTGCTCGTCAAGCCGAAAAACGGCTCAGAGTGCTGGATGCGGCCGATAGGCTTGAAGCTTTAATATGCTTGCCGAGCAATCGTTTCAAAGCGTTAGGAGGTGACCGCATGGGTCAATACAGTATTTGGTTTAACCTTCAACAAGCTTATGAACTTGATCTGGTTTGTCAGGAAATTGGTCCTGAACTTGAGAACATTT
>JAQBHK010000096.1:0-14405 GCA_032127815.1 Desulfobacterales bacterium | reverse complement strand
TTGTTCTTTTGTTGTGCCGGCGTAGCTCAGTTGGTAGAGCAGCTGATTCGTAATCAGCAGGTAGTCGGTTCGAATCCGACCGTCGGCTCCATAGTTTATAAAGGGTTTTCGAGCATTTATGCTTGGAATCCCTTTTTTTGTTTGAGCCTCGGAAACCCCGCCAAACTGCGCCAATTTGACTCATTTTGCCAAAATATCGTCAAAGAAATTAAGCCATTTTTAACACAGATTCCCATGAATGGAAAGGTTAACGGTAAAAGGCTCTAACAAATATATCAGTGGCCTGGCGGCCCACCTGGGGTTTTGTCTCCGCAGCGGCTTTTCTGGTGGTTTGCGTTTTCGTTTGCTTCCTGGGTTATCGGGCTATAAACGGCAAAGATCCCAAGGCCATAGGCATGATCCCGATTTTAATAGGTGCGTTCACAACCTTTTTCGGCATCCCCGGCGCTATCCTGGGAATCACCGCCTGGGGTGAAATTAAGTCCTTTACCTCCACTCAGTAGGTTTGTTGATAGTCCTTCCGGATGGCAGAACGTGAGGATCGGGAAACTGGCATTGTGAAAAGTCCGCTTTTTTGGTGTATCTAAAGAAGTTGCAGGTTTGTATCAGTTCGTGTGACCTTCTGTTTATTGGGAATAAAACCCCGACTTTTTTTTGAGGAAAAAAGAAATTCTGTCCATGTAGGATTCCCTCTGAGCTAATGGCTATTTAAAGACAAAAAAAATCCCGTGCCTGCTGGCAGACACGGGAACACACACGACCGTAGTCATGTGTGGATGAATTACTTATATATTTGTATATCGGCATCATCATCCATAAAATCAAGAAAAAACTGACATAGGGGACAGGATTTGAACCTGATTCAATTCTCAGGCAACAACCCAATCAGCAGAGTTGGCACATTAATCGGTGAAATATTGAAACATGTATGCGCTAACTCGTATTCGGCCATATTTTGAACACTGCGAGGCCTTGTTGGAAAAAACTCCTTCGGCTTTGTAGGAACAATCAAAACCGCTAATGACAATAGCCCGTTCGAAAGACCGTATTGGAATTTGTAATAATCCCTGTAGAGGGCAGAGCTGTTACCGAACTGGATTTCCACGAAAACAAGATTCTTCCTGAAATAACCAATCAGCTTTGGCTCGCTCCTTAAAAGCGGCCTTGCCTCCCATCCGCGATCCAGGAACTGGCTTTCAAACGCTTTGTTATACCCCGCCTGATGTTCGTAGGCCTGTATTGATAGGCAACATCAGACTAATATCATAGATGATTTGGTTTGGGAGTCTTGAATTTTCGGGGACTTGAATTTTGCATACCTCAAAGGCAGCAATCGCAAGTTTTCGTTCCAGAGGCCAGAGCACAAGATAGGCCAAAAAGAAAAAAGGCAGGGCCTATCAAAGAACCTGCCTTTTTCTGTTCGGTTGAGCCATTTTCATGGAGTCGCCCGAACCTGTTGTGTATATCAGTATGTACTAGCTACATTTGTAATACACACCTTAAAGAGTGTAATAACCTCTTATTTTTTCCTTTTCCTCCTGAATCCTGCAAGACCGACTAAACCAGAACCTAACAGCAACATTGTTGCTGGTTCGGGGATGGGGTTGACGGTTATTGACCAGTCTTCCACCTCACCCTGCCACAGATTATCATATGTAGGGTTAAAATGAGAAATGCAGGTCCATTGCTGACCCTGCATTTGATAAATCAGTTGAGAATAATGCCTTATTTATGGATGGTCACTAGTTAAACCTTATAATAGCTCCTGCGATCGACTTTCGATCGTTTAGCACTTCGGCGTTCAACTCTCATTCTTCGATCTATGCCGCTTCTACGATCATTCTCTGACCTTAGTTCAGGGACGTGTTGTGTATATAAAAATAGTCGTCTACTCATTCCAGATCGTCTACCGCCATTATATATGTCTCTATCAGTCATAATACAATTCCAACTTCTGTTTAAAAGTCAAAACCTAATTGCCTCTGCCTTTTCCTTTCGGTTGAGCCATTTTCATGGAGTCGCCCCTTGGTATGTATTAGCTACATTTGTAATACATACCAAGGGTCAGACAATCTTAGTGCGTTCGACCTCGTATTTTTTATGGTGTCTCCCCAAAATGCCGTTGTTTTCTCCAGTACCCATCTTTTAATAGATTATATTTGAAGATGACCGGCAGAAAAGATGCACGCGCATCCGAGAAAACATATTAAATGCTGCCTCAAACTCTCTTTTTAAGTTTAACCATTGGAGGCTCTTGGCCATCGCATGGTTTTTGATTTTGATGTTAAAGTTGGGTAGCAATTAATTGTGTTACTATAATATTAAAGCAAAAATCAGGCCAAATTCAGGACAAATTCTCCATAAAATTTATCGGCAAATATCCTGCATAGTTATCTTGCCAACTTATTTTTGCGCCCCGGAATATGTAAAAAAATGCATGTCAAAACTATGACTTTAATTTCACATTGTGTAATTTTTTCCACATTTTGGTAAAATATAAGAGCAAAAAACAATAAGATAATCAAGATAAATATGGTGGGCTATAGAAAATAACCAGCCAAGAATTGAGCAAGCCGATCCGAAGCAAAAAGACTAGATAACGTTTGGAAATCTTGAATGATGTTCAATTCAGACTTTTTGCTGCAGCTGTTAAAGCTGCGGGGGATACGTTCGCTGCACAGTTCAAATGTAAAATCATTCTTGATTATCTTTTGCAAATTGTGTATGTATATCAATGTATTTATTCGGTTATTTCTTGTTGCAGCTTACACGCATTTCCGACCGTACGTACTGATCTAAAATTACCATCGCAACTGACCCAAAAGGAGAAATAAAATGCCTGTAGCAAAACTCGACAAACGCTTTGGCGTCACAGCGGTTGAAAAAGAATTTATCACGTCCGAACATTTATTTGAGGCCATGAAGATACAGATCAGCGAAGATCTCCAGCCTGTTGGGCACCGCCTGCTTGGTGAAATTTTGCTGGAGAAAGGGCATTTAACAACCGAGCAAATTAATGAAGTGCTTGAAGTAATGGAAAAGGAAATTTAATAAGTATTATCTCAAAAAGAGTTGGAGTGATCCTAAGGGTTGTAACTACATAACCATCGAAGGGCGAGAGCGTTGTTTGCGCTCCCGCCCCCCCTGACGCGGGTAGGTTTAATCAGATTTTTTGACTCTCTTTTCGCACTTTTTTTCTTCTTTTGTTGCCTGGGCGGAACTCTCTTTGGGCCCAATGCACCCACAGCCACAATCACTTTTTTTGTCAGTCACGTATATCACCTCCTTTCTGTTTTTGATTTACTCGCAAAAAAATATTTGCGGATGGGATCCAATTAGGTGCTTAAGCAGTTACTTTAATTTAAATGCAAAAAAAATTAGGGCTTAAACAACTTGTCACACCGAAAAACTTATACTCATAATTCTCAATCTGATTTAGTATTTAAGCTTGTGCTTAATTACTATACTGCAAGAAAACCCTTTGTCAACTGTTTTTTAGGATCATATCCAAAAGAGTTGGAGTGATCCTAAGGAGTCAAGGGGCCAAGGATTCAGGGATTCGAGTAAAATACTTTAAAATATCTATGCCTTAAAAGTTTTGCAGAAGTTGTATAGGTTATGTGTGCATCTATCTAAAAAAGCGAATCGCAAATGTATTCTCTGAAAAAGAAAGGTTCTATTTAATATTACAGATAAGAAGGGCTGTTGCGGAGATTCCTTCAAGTACAGCAGCAGTTGAAAGGATACTCATAACGATGATAAACTCGTTTGAAAGCAAACACTTGACCCCTTGAACCCTTGAATCCTTTTCTCCAATTAAATTGTAGAATAGCCTAATTGCTTGATAGATATTCGACTACGCGACTCATCCTGCCTGCCAAATCACCATTTGCAGATTCTGCGACTACGGGCACAAGACTTCTGGCACTCAGCTCAACTTCCGGATGGTAAAAAAAACTCTCAAGGTATCTAACTTCTATTGACAGTCTTTGCCTTGAAACTTCTTGAATTCGTCTAACAATTTGGGATTCATTAAAATTTGGGGGGATCCTGTTAACAACCAGGTATGGCCTAAATGCCGATATGGCCTCATTTAACACTGATAAACTTTTGGGAGATTGTCCTTTCACTCTTTTCACCAGATCGTCAACCTTAACAACTTTTGATCCATTTGTTGTCATGGTTGCTTCAAAGACAAGCTTTGCAAGGTCGTGGTCTTTGCGGCCCTTGTACTTTGATTCAGGGCCAAAAAGTCTGTTTAATTTTCTGTATAACGATATTTTGATAAAATTGTAGGCATCTAAATAAGATGCCGGATCACAGGTCGTCATAACAATGCCGTAATCTGCTAAAAGGAAAAAGTCTATGATATTAAAAGAAGTGTCCCCTCCCAGATCGATGATGATAAAGTCGGCATCGAGGTTTTTGACAGCCTTCATCAATTTCAGTTTTCGCATAAAGTTAATATTTGCAGTACCCAGTTGAGAGCTATTGCCGCCGATCAATAAGGGACCGTATTTAGTTTTTATCATGGTCTGTTGTAAAGTTGAGACACTTTTGTTCAGAAAGTCATTGATATTACATCTAATAAATGTTTCACCAAGGTAAAGATGCAGATTCGCACCACCCAGGTCAAGATCAATAACAACCGTCCTAAATCCCTTGCTTGAAAGAAGCACCCCAAGATTAGCTGCCATCAGACTTTTCCCTATTCCTCCTTTTGCGCCACCTATGGCAATAATTTTTCCTTTACTATTATCTCTTTTTGAAATGGTTTGCTGCTTTTCATGAAAATATGAACTCAAAATTTCATAAGATTCACGTATTTTAACGAAACGTTCACTTCTTTTATTAATCATCTCCGGCTGTTCATGGGAGTGAAAATCAGGGTGATATTTTTTTGCCTTATTCCGGTAGGTTTTTTTCAACGAATCAAAACTCAGGCTTTTGAGAAACTCATCGGATCTGGCGAGTTGGGCAGAAAACATATATCCGCAAGCAATTCGGACTGTATGCAGCTCTCCGGCATTTAATTCATCTATTGGAATCATTGCGGAACCTATGTGATAAATTCGCAAAAAGTCGAATTCATCACTTTTTAGGTCTTAAGTGTCAGGTTTTAGGTTATTGTTTTACGATTCTTTGCAAATACTTAAAACTTAAAACGTTCGTAAAAAGGGAAATTTTGTTTTTTACGAAACCATCGAATAATATGTAGCATAAACTATGCCAAAACGATGCTGGATATTTTTATGTGCCAATTCAAATATTTGAAGGTTTTTTTTTGATAACTTCAAGGTGAAGTATGGGCAAATATTTCCCAAATTTGATAAATGTGGCAGGTTTTTGACCTTTGATAACCCAATTTAACAGCAACGTCAAAGGCAGCTTGATCTTTCAGGCCGGCTGATGAGACTTTTTACGACGTCATCAAATTTTAACATTTACAATTACAGCATCACTTCGACCGGATTGACGAATCTTTTTCAACCGTTTTATAGCATGTTTATAGTCCGCAAACTTATGTTCATCCTCCCAACCGTTTCTGTCCATGATGCCAAACAGAGAATTGCCTCGCCGAGGCTGCTTACTTAGCTGCTCAGTCTCTCTTGTATAATTATCGAGAATTCTCTTTGCACTCTTCGTACTAACAGCATATTCAATTTCATACCCGCTGCGCACAATATCCAAGATTTGGAATTGAGGGCTTTCAATCTGTTGTTGTGTTACCAGCGCAACCGCTTTACCTATTCCTATTTCTATTAATGCCTTTTGACCCCTCTCGAGCAAATCTTTGTTTTCCATTAAAAGAGAGCCGGCAAGTCTGAAATCGAGCAAACAGGTAAAATTAGGATTCAAATCTAATCCCGCCACCTCCATTTTCATTACGGTTAATTCAAGCTCTTTTCTGCCCATGTCCAAAAATTTGATATTAATGCGGTTCTTGCGGGGATTTATTGAAACTATACCCATGATATGCCCTTTTAATTTAGTAGGGATTTACCTTTTGCCCTGATAATGCAGATATTAATGCCGGCCCTGTTATTTGCGAGGCCTGTAATCAGTCAGACTCTGACAGTAGGGTTCGTATTTCTTATCTTCAAGCAGAATGTGCTGAACCAGCCAATTATTGAGAAATATTTCCAGCTCGTGGGTTGTCTTCTCCTCTGAATTCATGAACCCTTGATGTAACCCGAAGATATCGCGTACCAATTGCTCATGAATTTTTTTGTGGGACTCCATATCTACAGCTGGGCATCCGGCTATTTCCATGATTTCCTCTTCATCACGGAAATGCTCCTCAGTATAGCGAATGAGCGAGTTGAGTATCTCAAAGAGAAATCCCTTGTCTTTATTGTCTTTAAGCGCAGCATGAAAATCATTAGCAATCTCTAAGAGTTTCTTGTGCTGGTTATCGATGTGAGGCATTCTTACAATAAACATATCGCTCCATACAACATAAGTCATATCGACACCTCTTTGGCGTTTTAAATATTGTTCATTTGAAGTTTTCTCTATGAAGAACGCTGTATGGCTGCTGTAAAAAGACCGGCTCCAATTAATACGCTGCCGCCACAGCGATTGAACCAGCGACGTATTCTTGAACTATCCATCACATCGCGAAGGTGGCTGGCAAAGACAGCATATAGCGTTGCGTTAATTGCTGCGAGTACAAGAAACGTTGCTCCCAATATTATTAGTTGGGGTGCTGTTTGGTTCCGGGGGTTGATGAACTGGGGCAGAAAAGCAACGAAGAAAACTATGCTCTTAGGATTTAAGGCCGTTACAACAAATGCGCTTTTAAAGAATGAACGGCTCGATGCCTCATCGGCAGCGAAGCTGACTTCATGTTTTTCCGGATTTGATCGCCAAAGCTTGAGGCCCAGATAGATAAGGTAAAAGGCACCAATTAATTTCAAAACTGAAAATAGCGCTGCGGAGACAGCTAAAAGCGCACCGAGTCCTAAAAGGGAAAGAGTCATTGCCGTAAAGTCACCAAGTACAACGCCGCTAACAAGCGGTATTACAGCCTTGCGTCCATGCGCTATTGCTTGACTTATTACTAAAAGGATTGTGGGGCCAGGTATCACCACAACAATCGTCGCCGCAATTGCAAAAGCTATTAATATTTCTAAACTCATAAGAACCTTTATGGATGGAAACTATTTAGCAGTTCAGACCGGCTTGCATATCCTCCAGCAAGTCATCCACCTGTTCGATACCGACAGAAAGTCTCAGCAGTGAATCAGTTATACCAATTCTCTGCCTTTCAGCAGCCGAGAGCTTTGCGTGTGAAGTCACTGCAGGAGAACATATGGTCGTCTCTATACCCCCCAGGCTCACGGCTGGTTTGATAATACGTAATTTTTTAACAAAGCGCGCGGCATTAACTATAGCATCATCAAGTTCAAACGACAGCATGGCGCCGAAACCGTGCATTTGGGATTTTACAATCATAGAGCCTTTACAACCCGGAAGCCCCGGATAGTGCACCCTCCTGACAGTCGGATGTTCTTCTAAAAAATGAGCAATGTCGCGGGCATTTTTAGTCTGACGCTCGACTCTGACCGCTAAGGTCTTCAGGCTGCGTTCAAGCAAGTAGCATGTCATGGCATTGAGGCTGCCTCCAAGGTGCCGTGCCACGGAACGGATACGGTCAGCTTTTTCCTGGTCCGTTACCGACACGCCACAGCAAAGGTCACTGTGACCTCCCAGGTATTTCGTGCCGCTATGCACCACAACATCGATTCCAAGCTTTAAGGGATTCTGATTTATGGGCGTCGCAAAGGTGTTGTCAATGACCGTGACCAGATGATGCTTGCGGGCAAACTCCGCCACCTTTTGGATGTCAATGACACTAAGCAGCGGGTTGGTCGGTGATTCTATCACCACAACCTTGGTGTTCTCCTTTACCGCACTGCAAACGGATTCAGCGTCTGTTGCAGCAAACGTGTAGTCGATTCCGAGTCTTTCGAACTCATCCGTTGCAAATGCGTGTGTTCCCCCGTAGAGTTCGTCCATCATGACCACGTGTTCACCGGCACCGGCAAAGGCGAGTATTGTTGTACTGATTGCGGCCATACCCGAACTGAAGAGAACTCCGTCTTTAGCTCCTTCCAAGGCGCAGAGCTTGTCGATAACCGCCTTCTGGTTAGGGGTGTTGAAGTAGCGTGGATATGAAATGTCATCCCTGTCGAGATATCCGAATGCCGATGAAGTGAAAATAGGCGTGTTTATCCCGCCCATTTTTTCATCCTTTATGGTGCCGCTATGCACACACTGTGTCTCTTTTCTCATGGGTATCCTCTCTTTAACCCAAATTGAGCGATTTTCAAGTTTGCCGCAGATGCAAAGAAAATGTCGTTCCGCTATTGTCGGCTATGCGGGACGGCATTTGACGCCGTAGATGCGGTGAAATTGGAAATCCCGACTTGTTGGGTCGTAGCTGAAAGCAAAGCCTAAAGGGTTTTAAATTTTGAAAATTCAAATCAACAGAACTTCTTAGTAAAATATCCCCGCCTTAAAAGGCGGGGCATTCAGAACAAACTCAACTGTTGAGGTGTTTTTTCCCTATGTTGATGGTATTCGATATATTGCTTAATAATTTCCTTCGTAACCTTATCTCCCACTGTGCGAGCAAAGTATCCATATTCCCAAAATTGACCGCCCCACAGATCTTTCTTAACTTCTGGATATTTCAAAAATATCTCTCGAGCAGATCGTCCTTTCAATCGTTGCGCTACATTGAACATCGGTTCGAACCTGGCTCTGGTTCGTAGTTGTGAGGGACATTGAAGCCCTCCCGAGAAAGGCTTAGTCAGCCACCCAAAAGCAAGTTACCTTATTAATAGGAGATTTGCAAGTCCAGCGAGGTGAAGGGTGAATGCCCTGAATCTGCCCCTTAGCCCCGAGAAGATGGAATTTTGGGAGTGTGCTGATCTTGTCGATGTGAGCGCAAGCGAAACGGGTATAGCGACATAGACGAGCGATATCCGGCCCCCCCGGGGTCTCAGACAGCATCGAGTTGGACAACGACAACGGAGTAACCAGGCGAGCATCGGAAGGACCCAAAGGTTCTTGGTGAAACATTGCGGATCGAAGCGATAGTAACCGAGTATGGTTGACCAACGTAAAAGGAGGCGGCCACAAGACGCCGATGCGAGGGATGGAGACCAGTGTAACCGCAACGGTTTAGCTGTGAAGCGGCTAATCCCCGCTGAGCGAAGGTCTCCACGGTTAATTGCCCGTGAAAGGAGAAACATGGACACTATGCAAAGAGTGATAATCGATGAGCACTGACCTGACATGGTGTGAGGCCATCTGAATAATTGACCGAAGAGCCGGATGTGTTGAATCTGAATTTACGCCAGGTCAGGAGCCCTGAAATTCCTAAAATTATACACCCATCCACTAGTATGCCGAGTATCTGAAAAAATACTACCGCCCGCCTGAGGCGGACAAGCGCAGTAGATGGGACTTTTTACGACGCCATCAAGGTTTGCCGGGTGGCTGCATGCGTGTAACAAGCTCAGAAACAAGTTGCCCGGTGGGTGATTTAGCCGCCGGGTTGACGGCCACCAGTCCCTCCCAGGCTCGTACGGCACCGGCCAGGTCATTCAGGTCATGCATCAGCACAATACCCTTGTTGAAACGCGAAACTTCATGGCGGGGATCAACGGCAATGGCTTTATCAAATGCTTTAATAGCTTCGGCGGGCTTGCCGCTACGACGGTACATAACTCCCATATCGGTCAGGACATTGGCATCGTTGGGCTTTATGGCCAGAGATTTCTGGTAGGCATCGATGGCTTTTTCATGATTTTCGCTATCAAAGAAAAGGTTGCCCAGTTGAATCCAAGCCTCGACATCATTAGGGTTCTGGTTGGTCAGTTTCTCGAGCTCGAAAATCCTGGCGGCCGTTTCGACCGAAGGGCCTTGGGTCCCGGCCTGGGGCGGTGGTGGTTGCGATTGCGTCGATACAGGAGGAACCGGCAGTCCGCTGCGTGATTTATAAACCGTTACAACCACCCCCACCAAAAACCCCACGATCAGGGCAATGGTGGCGACCCAGAGCATAGTCTCTTTTTTTACATAACCTTTTGCAGGTGTTTCGTTCTGTTTGGTCATTTTTGTCATCCTTTAGTTCCTTAATTGTTGATTTGTGCTTTTTTATGGCAAATTTTATTCCATTGCCACTAAGCCACCAAGTCACTAAGAAAGAATAATAAATATATCCTTTGTGTCTTTGTGCCTTTGCGGCAAATATTTCCTGGTTCTGGATTGTCCAGGCCAGGGGTTCTCACAGTTTAAATAATTGAGCAGCATTTAAGCCGCAGATTGATTCAATCTCGGCTTTTGAAAGACCGGACATCTCAAGCTCTTTAAAATATCTGGCCGGTTTTATAAGCGGAAAGTCACTGCCAAAAAGAATCTTATCCAGCCCGACGATATCCTTGGCATAGCGATATATTTCCGGGGTATAAAGGAACGGGGAGGCCGCCGTGTCAAAATAAACATTTTCAAGGCTTGCTTTTACCTCTTTCTTAAGGAGGGCAAAGAAAAAAATCCCCCCGCCCCAGTGAGCCAGCACGATAACATTTTCCGGAAATTTTTTAATCAGATCGTATATCTGTTTCAGAGTATTCGGTGTTTTTCCGGGGTACAGTTGGCCCACCGGTTCATTAGTGTGGATCAGTACCGGAAGATCCTTGTCCCGGCATATCTGCATCAGGGGGGCCAGTTTTTCTAAGGCTTCATCATCGATGCCGGATTGATAAAAAGCAAGCTCACCGATACCTAAAAGCCCTCCGTCCAGACAGCGCACAGCTTCTGTGACAGCGTCCCGGCTGAAGGGATCCAGACAGCACAAGCCGATAAGACGCTTAGGATATCTTGCCACGGCTTCCAGAATATAGTCATTGTGCTTGATAAATGTCTGGGAACTTTTCCAGGGGAACCCAAAAATAACGGATTTATCGACCCCCTGACTGTCCATGGCAGCGACGATCTCTTGGGCCCCGGCAAGTTTTGACCCGGGCAAGCCGTATAAAAGCTTGAAAGCCGGTTCAGACGCAAAATAAGCTTCCCGATTTTCCCGTATCGCTTTAGGAAAAATATGAGCATGAAAATCGATGACCATTGATATCGCTCCGTGCCAAAAAAAATGCTTTATTGACTCCAGATAATTCTATACAATATATGTACTTATTTAACAACCTCATATCGGTGTCCGTTGATAGTTGTCCGTTGTCCGTGGAAAAAAATAACCACAGGCATATAGTTTATATTACGAGGGTTATTTTTTTGAGCATAACGCAGCTTGTCCCGTCGTAGCTATTGTGAAGGCGGAAGATTGGGCAAAAAGACCATTTATGGATGGACACGAGCTAACCATTTGAAATTGTCAATAACTGCTGACCACTGACAACGGACTACTGACAAAGGACATCGAGCGTTTCGCTCGATTAGGTTACCAATGTTTTTAATTGTCGGCATTGCTCCTAAAACTAAGATTGTAGACCATACCCCCAGAATCTGCCCCGCCTGCGGCTTGGCACAGGCGCGGCTGAAACGGGTGGACAGCTATTTCAACCTGTTTTTCATTCCCCTCATACGGGTTAAAAAAGGGGAAGCGTTTATCATCTGTGACAGGTGCGAAAGCGTTACATCGGAGACGACCTCCGGATATTATTCCCCATGGGACAAAAAGAAATCAAGGTGCAATGCTTGCGGCGGGACATTGGACGGTGAGTTCAAATATTGCCCTCATTGCGGCAAACCGGTTACACTGGATATTTCATGAAAGATTACGGGGAAAATTTTGTGCAAAGCATTCCATTTCTAATTAAAAAGTTGGGTTCCAAGGTTCAAAGGTTCTGAGTTCAGAGGTTAACGTCGAACGCTGAACCCTGAACGCTGAACCTCTTAACCCAGACCGACCGGATGTCCAATTTGTTTTTGCAATCCCGCAGTATATTAAGGTCTACGGCCATTTTTATCTAATGAATGACGAGGTCTGAAATGGAATATATTTTAAAGCATAACCAAAGTGCTCAATTTGAACGCCATGTGGTTCTGGTTGCGCCTGATATCCCCTGGAACACCGGCAATATCGGACGTACCTGCTTAGGAGTCGATGCCTCTCTGCATTTGATAAAACCCCTGGGATTTTCATTGGAAAACCGGGATATGAAACGGGCCGGGTTGGATTACTGGCACCGTGTAAAATTGACGATCTGGGATGATTTTGAAAGTTTCGAGAAAAAAATGGACCCCCAAAAAGACGAGATGGTTCTGTTTACCAAAAATGGCGCCAAACCTTTCTGGGACATGCCGTCACCTGGAAGGCTCTTTATGGTTTTCGGCTCGGAAACCAGAGGACTTCCCCAAACAATCGTATCCAGGTATAAGCATGCCACCTACCATATCCCCATTACCGACGCGATCCGCAGCCTGAACCTTTCAACCGCAGTAGGCATTGCATTGTACGAAAGCCTGCGCGACCTTTGAAAAACGTTTCCTAATGAAAAATATTTTGGACAGGATTACAGGATTGACTTGATATTATAAAAACAAGCATAAATAATCTTGTTTATCCCTGGCCCAGACCGATCACCAATACTCTATACGCAAAAAGTTAAGTTTGAAATAATGTATAGGCTCGATCAATATATACGAACGAGTCGCGCCAGGGCGGGCCTGTTATCCTGTCTAAGAAATTCAATGGTTTTGGTAGAAAAGAATATCTGCACCCAATTGATGTTGGCGTTTGATGGGCGCAAAAAAATAGGGCCCGAAAAATTCGGGCCCTATGGGGTTCGTCAGATGAATCGATTATTACGGTATTAGAACAATCCTGTCACCTTCCCGGTTTCAACATCCACATCCACTCTGCGGTAAGCGGGATCGGAGCTGGTTCCCGGCATCAGGCTGATAGTGCCGCAGCAGGGGCACAGGAACTTGGCGCCGGAGAAAATCAGCACGTCCTGAATGGGCAGGGTCCATCCCTTAGGCGTACCCTTGACGGCTGGGTCATGGGTCAGCGAGAGATGGGTCTTGACCATCATGGTGGTATAGTCATTGTACTGGGGATCGGCTTCGAGCATCTTGGCCTTGGCTTCGGCCGCAGGCGTCCAGGCGACTCCGTCAGCGCCATACACGTTCTTGGCGATCAGGTCAACCCGGTCACGCAGCTTGGTTTCCAGAGGATACAGAAATTTGAAATCGGCTTTTTCGTCACAGGCCTCGATGACCGCATCGGCAAATTCCAACGCGCCGTCGCCGCCGTCGGCCCAGTGGGTCGAGACCGCACAGCGGGCACCGGCTTCCTCGGCAAATTTACGCACCATGGCGATTTCGGCCTTGGTGTCGGTGTGGAAGCAGTTGATGCAAACCACCGGGTTGATACCGGACATCCGGATGGTGTTGATGTGATGCACCATGTTTTGAACACCCTTTTCCAGTACGTCCAGGCCTTCTTTCTGATACTCTTTGGGCAGGGGCAGACCGGCCACGACCTTGGGTCCGCCGCCGTGCATTTTCAGCGCCCGAATGGTGGTAGTGAGCACGGAGACATTGGGTATCAGTCCGCTGTATCGGCATTTGACGTTCCAGAATTTCTCAAAGCCGATGTCGGCGCCGAATCCGGATTCTGTTACGTGGTAGTCAAAAAGCTTGAGACCGACCCGGTCGGCGATAATTGAAGACTGGCCCACGGCGATGTTGGCGAAGGGACCTGCATGGACCATGCAGGGTTGATACTCGGCCGTCATCATCAGGGTCGGGTTGATGGTGTTGCGCATCCAGGCGGTCATGGCGTTGCCGACTTCCAGGTCGCCGGTGGTAATCGGTTTACCTGATTTGCTAAAGGCCACGGTGATGTTGTTCAGTTTTTCGCGCAGGTCTTTCAGATCGCGCACGATGGAAAGAATCGCCATCAGCTCGGAGCTGACCGCGATTCCAAACTTCGACTGCATGACCATGCCGTCAAACCTGCCGCCCATACCGATAACTATATTTCGCAAAGCCTGAGCACAAAAATCCATGATCCAGCCCATCTCCACCCGGGTGGGATCGACGTCCAGCCTGGGCATACGCGTCAGGCGCGCAAGCTGTTCGTCATTGTAGTTGCGCTCGTGCTGCATTCTGGAGGTCAGGGCGACCATGGCCAGGTTGTGGGCGTTCATGATGTCGTTAATGTCGCCGGTCAGACCCATGGAGAATTCAGTCATGGGAATGATCAATGAGTTGCCGCCGCCGGCCGCGGTTCCTTTAATGTTCATGGTTGGACCACCCGAGGGTTGCCGCAGACAACCACCGACATTCATGCCGCGCTTGCCCAAACCTTCCATGAGACCGCAGGAAGTGGTGCTTTTACCTTCACCTAATGGGGTGGGGGTGATGGC
>JAQBHK010000095.1:0-4142 GCA_032127815.1 Desulfobacterales bacterium | reverse complement strand
CAGTTCAGTATTCATGTTATAAGCTTCATTTGGTTTTATTTGGAACTTTTAATTTCTTTTCCAAACTAATGATCGTCAATCGTAAACAGTCGTTTGTCACTTGTCATTAGTCATTGGTCATTTGAAAAAAACCGCTACGCTTTAGGAATAAAAATCTTTTTATCAATATCCCTCAAGGCCGTCAGGCCGCTCCTCAAACGAAGTGCTCCTCAAACGATTTCTCCAATGACCAGTAGTGGTGCAATACAAAATTTCAAGGTGGAAATTATAGCCGTGCAAAAAACAATTACGGCTTTCGGGCTTCAGTTTCCGGTTATCTCCCATCCTCCTGCGTGCAGAAATATTCGATGGTTTTTTGGGCACAGGTTTTACAGTAATGGAGCTTGGTCAGCATGGTGTCGATCATACGATCATACAGCTTCTGATTTTCTTCATTGGTACGATTTGCCAAAGCTCCGATGAGACTTCCGGCTCCGGCAATGTCGGACTTGAGCCGCACGTCGGTGACCGCTTTGACCAACTCCAGATTATCCATGAAATCGTAATTGGGATCGACGGAAATTTTCTGACCGTATATTTTGCGAATAGAAGTTCTGAAAGTGTCGCGTTTTTCCTGGGTTTTGAGCCCCAGGCGTTCTTCAATGCTTTTGATATAGCGTTCGTCGATTCTCATGGCTTGAAGTTCACCGGTCTGGGGATCTTTGTATTTCCACATTTTGTCCGGCCCCAGGTTTTCGGCGTCAATGCCGATGATCATGTTGACATAGTTCAGTACGTCTTTGCGGATGGCGAGGGGTTCATCCATATAGGCGTTGAACATTTCGGTCATAACTCTTTCGCGGTACATTCCCTTGGCGGTTTTAAGATCTTCTAAGAATTTAATCCTGTCATTGGCATCGTTAACATAGTCTAAAACGACGCGTTCAAGGGTTTTAAAGATGTCATAGGCGAACATACACTGCCCTTCATTGGTTTCGGAGCTTTCAATCAACAGCTGTATAGCTCTTCCCAGGTTGCGCTGCCCCAGGCCCTTTTGGCCGAAACGCTTGGTAATGTCCGGTTCATGGTTGAGTGTGTCGATGACTTCAGACAAGGTCTTGATGCTCTTTTCGCCGGCGACTTCACCGGCAGCCAGCTTCATGGTTTCAATGGCCGTCAGCTTTTCAGAGCGGGGGAGACGGGATAGAACCACCGCTACCGATGCGGAGTAATTCAAGTTGGGATCTTTGTGCAGGCTTTCCTTGTTTAGAGTGGTCTTGGTGTCGCTTCCAATGGCATAGGATGTAAGATGTTGCTGCAGTTTGTAGTCCGTGTTGTGCGAGACGTAGCAAATGCGGCACCTGTCAACGATCGGTGCCTCTTCCTTTTCGGCTAAAAAACGGTTAAACTCGGAGTTGTTGCTGGTGGCGATGATCAGAGTGTCAATGGGCCATTTGAAGCCGTCAATTTCAATACTGCGGTTTTGGATGACGCCCAAATAAACCTGGACCAGGTCCTTTTTATTTTTAAATATTTCATCGGAAAAATGAATGCCGCCGCCGGCAACACGTGCCAGTGCGCCGCGCCTTAAGTCAAAACGATACGGATTGTTGGTGTCGGTAATATGAAGCAGTCGCTGGATAGACTCTTCCCCATGCAGATCCACGGCTGAAGATGTGATTTTGTCTTTGGCCGGGTACTTGCCGGTTACGGTCCCCAAGCTTTCCGTCAACGGCACCGGAGTGATTTCAATGAAATCGAGCATCTTTTCGGTGTCGCCGTCGGCGCAATTGCGGATACTGTTCCAAATATATCCGCTGCAGGCGCCTAAGGGGCGGTAGTTTTCGTAATGGACTTCGATCTGTTGGTCTGTAAAACCTATTTTTTCAGACAGATAGTTTTTGCTTTCCTGGGGATCGTCAAAGATGTTCATAGCCAGGATCATGGGATCCTCAAAAGTTTGGGATTCAACGGAAGAGATTTTTCCGTACCCGTTGAGCTTGTCTAAATTGTTGAATCTGAAGGTGTACTTGCGATTTTTATCCCGGGATAAAAACTGACGATATTTGCTGCAAAGAAAATCGACAAAAAAGGTTTTACCGTTTCCAGGCTCTCCAACGAGGACGAAAGCCATCTCTTTAGAGGAGCCGTTCTCGGCTGCATCTTTGACAAACGAGACGAAACTGTTGATTTCGTCATACATGCCGATGATATGTTTGGCCCCCGTGTTGAAAAGCTGGAACGTGTAAGTTGTTTTGCCTTTGACCGTGATTTTTTCAATATCACTCTCTAAAATCATCCTGGAAACGCCCTGGAAAGCATTTTCAAAGCATCGTTTGCTTTCTTTGACAGCAACCAGATGATTGTGGAGTGTCTGATTACTATTGTTAGCCATTTTTTACCTCCCCTTGCAGTCTGTGACGGTCGGCAATGAATGCCTCCCTGATTTCTGAAAGTTATTTTTTAATGTTAAAGAATTATCATCTTTATCGTATTGAAGGATATCTTTGAGCTTTGCGACGATAAGAGGTTTGCAGGCCTCATCACCAGTAAATTCAACCGTTCGATTGCCATTACTAAAATCGATAACCAGATTGCAGTTGTATTTTTGTGCAGTCGCCTTGATGATTCTTGCCAAAATTTCTTGGTTGGTCTCTTCTATGTGTACCGGTATCTTATTTGACATGCTTTGTTTTCCTCTATTTATCTGCTTTTTGCCGTTTTATAACTGTAGATGCAAAAAAGATGCCAAGCTTGATAACCTGGATAGATTTAAACGAGCGCTATGACAAAAAAGATTGTAATATCATTGGCTTGAAGGTATGTTTCGGTCTTGCAAACGCAAAGATCGACTTAGTGAGAAAGTAAAATACAGGGCTGGTTGCCTGTGATGGCAGTTGTCAACAATATGTCTTGCATTATGACTGGAAATCAATAATGCAAAATAGATTCAGCAGGTTGCAGCACAAGATATATGCTTGTGAGTTCGGGCAATATGACAATATCATGACGGTTCACATCAAAAGGGTGCAAATATTCTTCTCACCTAAAACCATTGAATTTCTTAGACAGGATAACAGGATAAACAAGATTATTTTTTCCAGTTAATCAACAAACTCAAATCCTGTTATCCTGTCCAAAATATTTTTTATTTCCCTGGAGATGAGAGTAACTGCACCCAAATCAAAAGCCGCACCATGTTGTAATGTTTTCCACAGCCTCACGGGTACTCACAACCTGATTGGCCGCAAAATCCCAGTTGGGATAGCCCATGGCGATAGCGACGATGATGCGCTGGGATGCAGGAATTTGTGCAAATTTTCTCAATATATCCGGGTACATTACCCCTTGGTTCTGGATACAGGTTCCCAGGCCGAATTCCAGAGCGGCAAGACTGATGGTCTGCATGACACCCCCGATATCGAGCAGCGGTCTTGTTTCCGGCAGCGAGCTGTCAATTGTAATAATGATGACCGCCGGTGCATTAAAATAGCGGAATCCGTGCTCTATCCATTCCGTTCTTTTCTGTTGGTTCTCTCGGGGTATCTCCATGAGTTTAAAGAGCTGTTTGGCGATGTTTACCTGACGCCGGCGATATACACTGCCGGGAGGCCATTCATCAACTTCCCATTCAGGACTGAAGGGACGGCCGGCTTGCAGCTTTTCAATGGTAGCCAGTCTGATATTTTCAAGCACATTTCCGGCGATGACGGTAAACTGCCACGGCTGAGCGTTGGATGCAGAGGGTGCGCGGCAGGCAATCTTTAAAATCTTTGTTAAAATCTGTTGGGAAACAGGATCAGATTTAAAGTCCCTGATACTTTTTCGAGTTTTTATGGCTTCAACGATATTCATCAAAGAACTCCTTTATTTAATACTGAAGAACCTGGTCCTTTGGTGCTCCGGCTCTGCTTTAGAGTTTTGTGTCTAAAGCCTCAAATTTCAAGCAACAAATTAAAAATGGTTATGGGACACCCCAGTACGATAGTTCCTACCTACGGGGCAGGCAGATTTGCACAGATGAACATAGATAAAAACAGCAACAAAATATGAATAAAATTTCAAATAACAAGCAATAAAATTATGTCTATCCTGTGAATCCTGTCTAATTAGTTGTTATTTGGAATTTAATTTACTACATTTGAGATAGGTGTACCCCTAAG
>JAQBHK010000094.1:0-2989 GCA_032127815.1 Desulfobacterales bacterium | reverse complement strand
ACGCCCCCTTTAGCTCGGCATATCTAATGCCACCAGCTTAATCTTGTCCTGAATCTTACCCCAAAAATTCAGACAGGCATTTTCCAGCCGTCTATGATATTTCAGATCAGAATAAACCGGATGCACATTGATTAACCGCTTTGTTTTATCAAAATTTCGGTAGTAACTAACAAAATCACAATACGGACGGCCCGATATCCACAAGTATCCTTGCACCTGTGGTATATGTTGTGTCGGTATGCCTGCCCTGACGGATTTAAGATATTCCTTCAAGGACTTATGGCACTTGACTTCAAGCCCCGCAAAATCGCCTATTTGACCGTCTGGAGAGCATGAAATAAAGTCATACTTGGGATGCACAAGAACACCTATTCGTTCAACTGTGACATTTTCTTCCCATTCGTATAGACCTATTGCCTCATCCTCCCATTCGTTTCCATGGTCAAACCAAGGCTCATCCTTCGGGAATTTCTTGAACCCCATTAGAGCATCAACAATATCTTCCATGTAATACCGATACCGCTTTGTGTCAGGACGTGCCAGAACGTCACCTAATCGACTGCCGGTAATTCTTGGCCCTCTAAAATCATTCCATTCGACTGTGCGTTGTTCCACTATTATTCCTCTTTTGGAATATAATTCGCCATTTTGCTGAGTCGTTCTTGAGCATCTTCAAAATATGCTACCGGCAAATCTTCAATCTTTTTCAATCCATAAACACGATCAGCCAGAGAAGCTAACTTTTTGTCAGCATCATATTCTTTGGACTCGCATATCTCGCGCAGATTAATCAGTTGGAGTTCTGTTATCGGGGTCGGCTTTTGTTCTTTCCTGCTTTCGTCGCCCTCTCCGGTTTCAATGTTAAAAGCTTTTAAAAAGATGGTCTTGACGGCGTAACTTGCTGCCTTGCCGGGTGCTTTGTCGCCGTGGTCTTCGGCACATGCGCCGATTGAATAGGTTACAAGGTCTTCGGGATTGTCTATATTAACAAAATCAAGGTCATACATTCCCTCATACCGCGTGTAAGGTGTACCCGACTTGGTTGTCTTGCCGGTATCAAACGTCTGGCCGGTCAGTTGCCGTAAAACCGTAATGATTCCATTTGTGATAAAATCTTCTCTCAGTTCCCTTGTTACCATATCGTGTGTTACGGCCCAATAGCTCTCGACCTTCTTGTCTTTCTTGAGGTACGCAACTGATTCCCTCACCTTTGCCATTCTCTGAAATATGTTTAATGGTTCTGCCATACTCCCTCCTTTATCATACGATTATCCCAAGTTCAGCAAGGGCGGCCTCTATAGCCTCAACCTCACCGCCTCCTGACCAGTCCTTTATCATTGCAAAAACGTCAGTATAATTCCCCGGATTGTCTTGCCACGCTTCTACCGACCTGATATATATCCGGGCTTTTCTGAGTGCCGTAATGATTGTTTCTTTATCCGTGATTAGTGGCATATCGGCCTTTGCGTCATTCCATCCCTCGTTGTAACAGTTTATTTCGTGTGATTCGTCTTTCATGCTCCATCCCCTTTCTTGCTCGTTCCCGGCAATCATAGCAGACATCCAGGTTTTTCCACGGATGCTTGAACAGGTGTTCCATTGCCCCGCATATTTCGCAGATCATTCGTCCCTTCCTGTGTCCGGGCAGATCCGGCAGGTGCGTTCCCTTTGACGCTGAAGCCCAATGCTTCCCTGCCGGACATGCCCTGTTTGTGTGGAGGAGGCAGGGTTCGAACCTGCATGGCAATCATGTCTTATCATGAACTTGCCGGACGCTTACATATGATAGGCATCTTGCGTTTACCAATTCCGCCACTCCTCCATGTTATGTTGTTAGGTTGCCAATCCAACGGGGTTACTCTATGCGTCCAGCGCCAAATTCGTGCGATCAGCAGATTAGGCACCGTCCGCCTGCCCCGCAACCGTCCCGTCGAATGTCGAGCGGTGCAGTGTTGGGGATTTGTTTTCATGCCTACCTTAAATCATACCTATGACATATTGTCAAGCTTAAAATGCATTATTTCGACTTAATTATTTTTATGCCTAACGTGTGATTTCCTATTGACTTTTTGTCCAAACCATGATTTAAAGCATATATTATGAAAACAAAATTGAACCTACTTGAAAAATACTATGGCAAAAAAGAGGTAGCCAAAGTGCTTGGAATTGGTGACAGGCAATACGCCCGAATCAAGAAGTCAGGCAAGTCAACCGAAACTATCAGGATACTTGTCGATGAGCTGGTTGCCAAAATAAAGTTTTTCCAACTTACATCATAATCTAAGGAGGCTCAAATGGAAATTATGCACAGCCGACTTGCCCAAAAAATATCCGACATGGAGCAGGTCACGATAAAGGGTCAACCGTTTTCCAAGCGAAACAAGACCCGGCGTATCAGAAAGATTCTTGTAGATATGCGGCGCGAGATGTTTGTCCCTCCGTCCTTTGGTGATGTTTGGTTTATATTTAAGACGTGGGTTGCTGGACTGCTTTAATGCGAACCTTACTTCACCTACGCCGATTCATTAAACTGTTTATGAAAAGCTGACTATGAATGTTCTTTCATTATTCACAGGTGCCGGGGGCGGCGAGCTTGCCTTTCAGCACCTACTAACAGGATTCAGAACGGTGGGATATGTTGAATATGAACCCTACTGCCAAGCAGTTATTAGACAAAGGATTTCAGACGGATTGCTCGACGACGCTCCGATATTTTCCGACATTAAAGACTTCATTAGCGAAGGTTGGGCCGAGTCATATAAAGGAATGGTTGATGTCGTTACCGGGGGATTCCCATGTCAACCCTTTAGTGTTGCCGGAAAACAAGCGGGAGAAGACGACCTCAGAAATATGTGGCCACAAACAATCGAGACAATCAGAATCGTTCAACCAAGATACGCTTTTCTTGAAAACGTCCCCGGCTTGCTTTCTTCAAAATCGGGTCTGGACGAAATCACAGGGCGACCTATTTCATACTGCACTACCATAT
>JAQBHK010000093.1:0-3341 GCA_032127815.1 Desulfobacterales bacterium | reverse complement strand
TCAATCTTGCGGATGTCGGTCGCATCTACATAAACCAGGTCACCATAGCAGGCATCTGCTTTTTGATCCTCAAAACCTTCTGCTACCTTTTGCAATGTCCCTGGATCTGAATAAAAATCATCGGCATGTAAAATTCCGATTACATCCCCGCCAGCCAGTCGCAGCCCTTTGTTCATGGCGTCGTACATTCCGCTGTCCGGTTCAGAAATCAACATGGCAACTTGAGGCCTGTAATACTCAAGCAATTCCAAGGTCTTATCATCAGATCCGCCGTCGATAATGATATGTTCGACTTGCAGGCTTTGACGGCTAACACTTTCGATACAATTCCTTATAGTGCTTGCAGCGTTGAAACAGACCGTTATGATAGATAGTTTACGCAAAAGGACTCCAAAGCAGAGACAAGGCCCTATCGTGATGTATGTTTGTAAACAACAGCAATCATTGACTTGGCAAGCAATGGAATCCTGCCGACTCTTACAAAACTGATATCTTCGAATCCCGCCTCAGAAAGCAGAGATTTTAAAGTTTGCACAGACCAGAATTTGATATGACCTCCATCCCATAAAGGTGAAAAATGGGCGTCCATTTTTCCTGTTAATGCCAGCGCCAAATTTTTAAAATAGCCATGGTAGGGTGTCGATATTAAACCCATGCCCCCATCTTCCAATAAGGAGTAGAAATTATTAACAAATTTTCGCGGATAATAAAGATGCTCTATTACTTCCAAGCTCATTACAATAGGGAATTTGTCATATTTTTTTGCGAGGTCATCATAGGCAGAGCCTTTAAATAGTTTTAAATGCGGGAAAAATTTACTTGCTATTTTAATACCACTAATTGATGTATCGACACCGGTGACATTGTATCCTATCTGATCGAGCATATTGGCTGTGGCACCATTTCCACAGCCGATTTCAAATATATTCTTATGGCTTACATCATGTTTTGAAAGAATCTTGATTAGCGGTTCCCATATATAGCTGCTTGAGCAAATAGGTCTGTCGTTATTATATAAGTAAGTATCCTTCAAAACTATCCTCCCGGACCTTTTCCGGCAGCCTTATTGATCCAATCTAATACACAGTCCCCCAAGAAGTGTTTCCCCAGTTTGACAACATTGCGCTTAAAACTCATTTGCGCATGATTAAAGTGTAAATCATATTCGCCAAGATTGTTCATAAACCAAGCTTTGATTTTTTCCTCTACCATTTCCACGCCCCGATGATAACCCATATAAAAAGCTTCTTTAGCCAGGTGCATCAAATATTTTTTAATTTCCTCTGAGTATTGATCAACGCTTTGATATTGATTTAAAATAGAATATGCGTTTTCTATTACCCACAGCGATGACAAGAAATGTTTATCATAATTTGTTGGGTTTCCAATATGTTCACCACCGTGCCTTGTATAGTAGGCTGTCGCCCTTTTCACATACAAAAATCGGTGCCGATTTAATAACACTCGGATTAGATAGTCGGTATCCTGCCGGCGCAATAATCTTTCATCGAAAAACCCGGTATGGGCAATTACTTCTCGCCGAAACAAATAACTGTGTATGGGACAAAACCATTCGGCTGAAAGATAACCCCGAAGCATGCTGTCTTCTGATTCAACAGGTTTCTTTTGTCGAAGGGGCCCATATTTCATGAGCCCGTATCTATCACAATGAATTTTCCAATTGCCATATGCAACGCAGAAATCCGGATTGTTTCCGAGCGCGGTCACTTGATTTTTTAATTTATTCGCAGAAAGTAAATCGTCGGAGTCAATAACCTGGATAAATTCACCTCGAGATATACAAAAAGCTTTGTTTCTTGCTGCTGCCGCGCCTGATCTTTTTTGAAACAGATAGTGCAAAGATATTTCAGCATCATCCCAACATCTCTTATTTAAGTCAGACACCACATCTTTTGTTAAATCCGTAGAGCCGTCATCTACTACAATTAGTTCGATGGGACGATAATGCTGTTCGATCACAGACTCAATTGTTCTTTTAATGTAGTTCGCTCGGTTATATGTAGGAATTATTACAGAGACTAATTGAGGTTCAAATTCAGGTGAAATCATTCTTTGTGACCTTCAATGCAAATCGAATCAGCATATCTTTCTTTCTTGTCGACCAATTTAAACCTAACATCCGACCAATTGCCATACACACACAGACGAACGCCCTTAAAGCCGTGTTCCACAAAAGCTGAAAAAAAAGAAGGTGTATCCCACATCCATTGATGCCTTGAATTTTTAACCGCCTCAAGAAGTCTGAAGAATATGTTTCGCCTGCTTTGCGCATAACCGATGTTCATTTTTTCCATAAATTCAAATGATGCTTTTGGGGCCGCTGATCGATCGCTTATTTGTGATCTGTATTTTTTAATGAAATAGTGAAGATCGGGAACGATTGCTCGAAATATACCACCGCTTTTCAAATATGAATAAATATTGTTCATGGCGATATGAAAATCAGATAAACTTAGATGTTCTAAAACGTGAGAAGCAAAAATCAAGTCGCAACTTTCAAGAGGAATTTGTAAACCTTTTACAATATCGCCACATAAAGCTGACGATGGCCAATCGGGGCCGTTAATGATTCGAATTATGCTTTTTCCTATTATGGCTGTCCGAGCCAGTTTTAAAGTGAAAGAGGAGTCATAATTTATCCACCCGGGAGGTGCGATCAGCCCACAGCCAACATTCAGACAAAATCCATTCTTTTCAATCTGCTCCAGTGGTTCGGTCATCTTATTATAGAATTCTAATTAGGGTAGGAAGACCTAAGTTCATCTATCTTTATCGCGGTCATAAACTCATACAGGGCCACTAAAGAACAGTAATGCAATCCCTGCCGACCATCCAAAAAACCCAGCCTGAAAATGTACATATATATAAATCGGAAGAAGGGACGAAAAGGAAAGCTATATGAAAGCTGCTTTAAAGCATTTCTTCGCTGATATGGGTTTGGAAAGAATAATCCATTCCATTCAAGATGTTTTGTATTCCGATATTGTATGGCACTGATGGCTTCTTCACTGGAATATTTATTATGCCTTTCAAACCATGCATATAACCCGTTACGGAAGTTATAATGAATGTAAGGGGAGTTTAACATCCCGACTCTATCTGCGGGGATATCTTCTTTTTGACCATGGCCAACCTGTTTGAATCTAAGCTTTTCAAATTTTCCTAATCTGACCTGGTAGGTAGGATACATGCCAGAATAGCGCAGCCAACGATCCATAAACATAATTTTTGAAGGCACCAGATATGCATCGAAATTACTTTCTTGAATTTTATTTTCAACTTCTTTTCTTAATTCCTCGGTAAAGACCTCATCCGCATCT
>JAQBHK010000092.1:0-10420 GCA_032127815.1 Desulfobacterales bacterium | reverse complement strand
CAATGTTGAAAAAATTTATGAACATCTGCAGGATGATTTTCCGACAATGAGTTTGGCAACGGTGTATCGCAATGTCTTGTTGCTCAAGTCTTTGGGGGAGGTTTTGGAGCTTGGATTCCCGGATGGAAGCAACCGCTATGACGGGAACAAACCGGATCCACATCCGCATGTCATTTGCGTCCAGTGTAAAAAGATAATCGATCCGGACCTGGCTACTTTAAAAGATATGACAGAAGAAGTTGCTGATGAAACCGGCTTCAAAATCCTGACACACAGATTGGATTTTTTTGGTATCTGCCGGGATTGCACTAACAATTCATAAGGAAAAAAATTTTTGTCTTACAATTGAAAATGATTATCATGTAGGATATAATACTACTTGTTGCCGGAGTTGATACAAAATTAAAAACGATTGCTTTGGTTTAGCTGGTTTGGTATAAGAGTAATAAGGCATAAGATGCTGCTTTCGAAATTTATATCAGTCATCTGCTAACCGTGTTGCAATCGAAATCCTTGATCCGGTCTCTTCGGAAGCTCTGATGCTTTCTTTGGATGTTTCATATCCTATCGTTGCTGATTTTGTTTCAATCCGCTGTTCGAATTTACGATAAAAGTTGACCGTAACACACTTTAATCGAAACCCTTTAACAAGATGAAAATTTTCAATAAACCCCAACAAAAAGGAGAAAGTCGATGACAGAAAAGAAAAAACTGACCAACAACGCCGGCGCTCCGGTAGCTGATAACCAAAATGTAATGACTGCTGGACCGCGCGGACCGATGTTACTGCAGGATGTTTGGTTCCTGGAAAAACTGGCCCATTTCGATCGGGAAGTGATCCCTGAGCGACGCATGCACGCGAAGGGTTCCGGTGCCTACGGCACCTTTACCGTCACCCACGACATTACTCAGTATACCAAGGCTAAAATATTTTCCGAAGTTGGGAAAAAGACCGAGTTCTTCACCCGGTTTTCCACGGTAGCCGGTGAGCGTGGTGCTGCCGACGCCGAGCGTGACATCCGTGGATTTGCGACCAAATTTTATACCGAGGAAGGCAACTGGGATCTGGTGGGTAACAACACACCCGTATTTTTTTTGCGTGATCCACTAAGGTTTCCCGACCTTAACAAGGCCGTCAAACGCGATCCTAGAACGAACCTGCGCAGCGCCCGCAATAACTGGGACTTCTGGACGCTGCTGCCGGAGGCGTTGCACCAGATTACCATCACGATGAGTGACCGCGGCATCCCTTATTCCTATCGCCATATGAACGGTTACGGCAGCCACACTTTCAGCATGATCAACGCCAAGAATGAACGTACCTGGGTCAAGATTCATCTCAAGACCCAGCAGGGGATACGCTGTCTGAGCGATGAAGAGGCCGAGGCGATCGTCGGTAAATGCCGGGAAAGTCATCAGCGCGACCTATACGAAAGCATCGAAAAAGGGGACTTTCCCCGCTGGACCATGAACATTCAGGTGATGCCTGAGAAAGATGCCTCTAAATTCCCTTTCAACCCCTTCGACCTGACAAAGGTTTGGCCACACGGCGATTACCCTTTGGTCGAGGTGGGTATCTACGAACTGAATCGCAACCCGGAGAACTACTTCGCCGAGGTTGAGCAATCGGCTTTCAATCCAGCCAATATCGTCCCCGGCATCGGGTTCTCCCCTGACAAAATGTTGCAGGGGAGACTCTTCTCTTATGGTGATGCCCAACGCTATCGGCTCGGTGTGAACCATCATTTGATCCCGGTCAATGCCTCTCGATGCCCATTTCACAGCTATCACCGTGATGGAGCCATGCGGGTTGACGGCAATTATGGCAGCACCCTTGCTTACGAGCCTAATAGTTACGGCGAGTGGCAAGACCAGCCGGACTTTGCCGAACCGCCCCTCAGTTTGGAAGGGGCGGCTGATCACTGGAACCATCGTGTGGATGACGATTATTACTTCCAGCCCCGCGCCCTGTTCCACAAGATGAGCCCCGAGCAGCAGAACCTGCTGTTTGCTAACACAGCTCGGGCGATGGGAGACGCTCCGCGAGAGATTAAGATTCGCCACATTGGCAACTGTCTGAAAGCCGATCCGGCTTACGGCCAGGGGGTCGCTGATGCACTTGATATTCCACTTAGCGAAGTACCTAAGAAGGAATAAGGTCGTTTTCAAAGTCATTAGGTGGGCGTAAAAGAACGCCAAGGTTTTCACTGAACAGGAAAAATACTTTTAAACTCTCGAAGTATAGTCCAACCAGCTAAAAAGGCTAACGGCGGTTTGGTAAATGCTGTCACAATTTGCCAAACCGCTTAGCCCGTTTAATAGGCATAAAATCTTAAGGGGGATATGGCTAAAGCAACGAAGGCATAAAGGCATAACAAAGTCATTGAGGTTTGAACAAAGCCCGTGCCATGGAGCGGCTCAGCAGCAAAAAACTCCCCGACCGCTCATTTAACCAGTTCCGGTTTATCAAACTTATATTCATATATTCTATCGATCTCTTGGCCCCAATCTCCGACTTCCCCCCATCGAACAAGGGTGGCGTCGTAAAAATACAACCAGTAATCTTTCCTTACCCACTTAACTCCAAGTGCGCTGGCACCGGCCTTTATGACCTTCAGAGCGGTTTTCCCGACCATAGCTCCTTTAGACTCATCAGTACTAAGGGCCAGTGTGTATTCCCAAACCTCGATTATTTGAGCGTACTTATTTCTTATGGCACCTTTTGCAACGGTGGGCTTTCCCAGGGCAGCTAATACTTCTTTTTTGCTCATTCCAAGAAAGATTTGATTGAATTTGTCTTCCGTCCTTTTTTGACTGGCGGCACATCCTGTCAGGAAACAAAAACCAATCAGCAAAAGCAGCAATCGTTTTTTGTTCATTACAGCCTCCAGTCTACTTTCCGTAACAATTACGGCCGGCATATTTTTGCCTGTAAGCCTCCAGCAACGGCGTCAGCTTTCTTTCCGGAACGGTAAGGCCCTTTAACCTCGCTTGAATTTCCTCATCGCTCAGTTGAACTTGCAGTTTTCTATTAGGGATATCTATCTCGATAACATCTCCGTCTTTAATCGCGCCGATGGCTCCGCCGTTATAGGCCTCCATCTCAACGTGACCAATGCAAGGCCCTGTGGTAGCACCTGAAAATCTACCGTCGGTGATTAAAGCTACCCTTTTATATCCGGCACCCTTGAGGGCATCGGTAGGGGTTAGCATTTCAGGCATTCCCGGAGCACCTGCCGGTCCCTGGAACGGCAGCACCACCACATCATCTTCGTTGATTTGGTTGGCTTCAATGGCATCCAACAGAGTCTTTTCAGTATAAAACACCCTGGCAGGTCCTGAATGAACCATCATTTCCTTGCCAACGGCCGTCTGTTTGATGATGGCGCTGTTGGCAATATTACCCGTTAATACCGCAATACCGCCTTCATAATTGTAGGCATTATCCACAGATCTGATTGCGTCATCATCTGTTACTTCAGCTTGCGCGGCGATCTGCTGTATAGATATCCCGCTTACGGTGGGGGAGTCCTTTAGCATCGCCTGCAAACGGTTCAAAACAGCCGGAATGCCTCCGGCGCGGTCGATATCAGCCATCTCATGAGTTCCCGCCGGGATGATCGAGCAAATGTTCGGCGTTTGGCGTGATATTTTGTCAAATACAGCCGCATCGACGTCTATGCCGACTGCTCTGGCAATGGCCGGGATATGCAGGACCGCGTTGGTGGAACCTCCCATGGCCATGTCTACTCTGACGGCGTTGGCAAACGCATTTGCGGTCATGATATCTTTTGGACGAATATCTTTTTTGACCAATTCCACAATTGCTTTGCCGGATTCATAGGCCTGTTCTTTCTTAAGGGGATCCACGGCTAAAGTGGTGCTGCATTTTGACAATGACATGCCCAGCACCTCGGTTACGACCGCCATAGTATTGGCGGTATAAAGCCCCACGCATGATCCTGCGCCGCAGACCATCTGCGGAAGCAGTCTTTCAGCTTCTGCGGCTGACAGCTTACCGGCTTTAACCTGGCCGACGAGACCGAAACCCTGGATAGGGTGGCATTTCTGTCCCTCGATAATATTGGCCTTCATCGGTCCGCCGGTCAACATAATTGCGGGCAGATTCAGGCGTCCCGCCGCCATTAGCATCCCCGGAGTAATTTTATCGCAGCCGGTTATACCGACCCAGCCGTCCATGGAGTGTGACAGGGTCATGATTTCAATGTTATCGGCGATATGCTCTCTGCTGGGGAGGCTAAGCCGCATTTCCACATACATGGCGATGCCGTCACAAACACCGGGGACACCCCATTCCAGGGGCACACCTCCGGCGTCGCGGATACCGCGTTTGACTTCCTGGGCAAGTTGATTCAAATGGATATGGCCGGGTATAATGTTGTTATAGCTGTTGGCAACACCAATGAACGGCTTTTTCGGATCAAAATCCTCTTTCTTAAGACCGGCAGACATCATTAATGCCCGGTGGGGCAAGGTTTCAATATTCTGCTTTAATATTTTTGAACGCATGGCTTAAAGTACCTCCTAAATAATTTGCAACGTTATCCCTCAAGGTTATTGCGAAGTTGCCTAATAGTTATTTAAGTTTACGCATCCTTTAATAAAGATGTCAAGGTCTTGCCGACTGCCGGACACGGTCGGGGCGTTAGAGACGGTACCGCTCGGGAACGAAGCGCAAAGCCCTGATAATACCACTGTCAGCAGGGTATAGAATCCCCCGCAATGCGGGGCAGGCTTGGCCCAGAGGACCAGGCTTTGGTTTCCCCCTGAAAGGGGCTGCTTTTCTGCAAATTGAACAAGTTCAAAGTGACTATATTTGGTTGTCCGGTTATCCAGTTTGCTGGTTTGCCGGTAATAAATTCACGGGCCAACGGGCACACCTTTGTAACTTTAGTTCACTTTAAACCCTGGCCCAAACCGATCACCAGTACTATTTGCTGAAAACGTCAGGTCTGTAATGATACGTAACGATTTCTGTAAATTACCAAGTCGCACCAGGGCAAACCTTAGGCCCTTTTAAGGTTTTCGGCAGGGCAAATGGGCGCATCAGGCCTGCTCGCTTTGTGTTCAGTACAGCTCGTATTTAACCAGTCTGCCGTCAAGCCCACCTGCCATGATCGGTTTTTTCCATGATGCTTTCAGGCCTAACTTTTTTATGTACCCCCGTTCTCCGAAATAAATATAAGCGGTTGAGCCTTTGCATTTCTGTTTAAGAAAATCGCCGAGATCTTTGTAAAGCGCTTCAAGGTCTTCATCTGCCCCCATTCGAATGCCATAGGGAGGATTTGTTACAATTACCTGCCCTTCGATGGCGGGTAAATTTCTGAAGTCAGCCCTTTCAACGCTTACATTCTTTCCGTAATGAAGCCCCATTATGTTTGTCCTGGCCGCCTTGACAGCTTCTTTGGACACATCACTCCCTGCAATCAACCCTTTGGGCAGCTCCCGTATGCTTGAGTCAGCCTCTTTTTTAACCTGCTTCCAGACAGAGCCGTCAAAGTCAGGTAGAGATTCAAAACCGAATTTGTTTCTAAAAATACTCGCAGGAATGTTACAAAACCGCATAAGCGCTTCACACAAAAGTGTTCCCGAACCGCACAAAGGATCATATAAAGAGAGGGACCCGTCCCATTCTGCAAATCGAATAATCGCTGCCGCGACAGTCTCCTGCATAGGCGCCGAGACGGTCTCTTCTCTGTATCCTCTCCTGTGAAGCGCGCCTCCCGACGTATCGAGGCTTATGGCGGCCTTGTCATGCCTGATATGCAGGTTTAGCAGAATATCAGGATTCCTTACAGACACATCAGGACGCTGACCGGTTTTTTCCGTAAAATAATCAGCCACAGCATCTTTAAGGCGCAGAGCAGCGAACTTGGAATGCGAAATAGTACTGTCGGAAACATTCCCTGACACAGCAAACGTACAGCCATGGTCAAAAAAATCTTCCCACCTTACCTGTTTTGCCTTCTTGTACAACGTATCGGTATCGCGGCAATCGAATGCTATTAACGGCGCAAGGCACCGTGAAACAAGCCTTGTCAAATAATTAATTCGATACAGGGTGGCTTTGTCTGCCCTAAAATTAATTCCGCGAAAGTGCAGAGTAATCTCTTTGGCACCGAGTTCGGCCAGTTCTTCCGCGCCTGCTTCTTTTAAACCTTCGGCTATCTGGGCAAAATAACAAAAATCCTGCTGATACTGATATGCTGCCGCCCGTTGCTTCTCTTTTCTACGTTTAATCACCATATTGTTCGATACCATTACACATTTTTGTCAAAAAGTGCAAACGCACTCTCTTTATCCGGATCTATCGTCTGTTAAAGCAAAATGACTTTCAGACAGCTTTAAAGATATGGAAAAATTGCGCGTCTTTTATTCCTTTGCTATTCAAAGAACCGAATCCGGCGCCGATAAAATATTGCTTAAGCCGATTAAATTTAATCCGATCCGCCCAAACACGTCTTCCGTTAACCCCGATTTCAGATCAATTGAAAAAGGAGTTGGATCAAAATCCGGTCCTGGGTAATGTCTGATCCGGGGGTTGACAAACTCGAATTTATTCCCATTATATTTCAAACTTTTAACTTTATAATAATACTTTCAGGAGCAGCTATGAATATCAAAAAAGAGACCCATCAGTTTAAGACCGAAGTGCAGCAGCTATTAAAAATTATAATTAATTCGCTCTACTCCAACAAAGAAATATTTTTGCGAGAGTTGATCTCCAACGCTTCGGACGCCATTGACAAACTGCGTTTCAAAGCTCAGTTAGAGCCTGAACTTCTGGGCGATGACACCGAGTTCAAGATTAAGCTGACCGGCGATGGAATAAAGCAAACCATTGAAATATCAGACAACGGCATTGGCATGACCCATGATGAGGTCATGGAAAACATCGGGACCATTGCAAAAAGCGGTACCAGTGCCTTTCTGGAGGCCTTTGAACAATTAAACCAGGAAAACAGCCTGCCGCCGGAATTGATCGGACAGTTTGGCGTTGGATTTTACAGTGCGTTCATTGCCGCTGAAAAGGTTACCCTGATCACAAAATCCGTAGGGCCGGAAAAGGCCGTCAAGTGGGAATCTTACGGTGACGGTTCTTATACCATTGAAGAGACAAGCAGAGATTCCCGGGGAACAACCGTGATTCTTGATCTAAAAAAAGCAGCCAAAGACGAACAGGACTTTACCGATGAATGGACTATCCGCAATATCGTCAAAAAGCATTCTGATTTTGTCAGCTACCCTGTTGTTATGGATGTTGAAAAGGATGAGCCGATACCTGAAAATGAACAAATCAAGGATAAAAAAGGAAAGGCCATCGGAGCAACAACCCGCAAGGTTATCCGGGAAGAGACCTTAAATTCCATGAAGGCCATTTGGGCCAAAGACAAAAATGATGTGTCCGAAGAAGAATATACAGAATTCTACAAACATATAAGTTATGACTGGAATCCTCCTTTAACGCAACTGCACATGAAGTTTGAAGGCACCACCGAATACAGCGCCCTTTTGTATCTACCTTCCAAAGCGCCTCTGGACCTGTTCAGCCATGAACGCGGGCACGGTGTCAAACTTTACAGCAAACGCGTTTTTATTATGGACAATTGCAAAGACCTGGTGCCGGAATATTTTCGATTCATTAAAGGCGTTGTGGATGCACCGGACCTCAACCTCAACATCAGCCGGGAAATCCTTCAACAGGACCGGCTCGTTATGAACATACGCATGAATCTTGTGAAGAAAATTTTTGAGCTGCTTGCCGCCATGGAAAAAGAGAAGTACGAAGAATTTTACAAAGAATTCGGTTCTGTGATCAAAGAAGGTGTTCACACGGACGCGACCAAGCGCAGCAAAATTGCAGACCTGATCAGGTACAAAACCACCAAGTCTGAAGGAAAACTGGTATCGCTAAAAGAGTATGTCGATAACATGAAACCCGATCAAAAGGATATTTATTATATTACCGGCGATAACCTTTCAACATTGATTAACAGTCCGCACCTCGAAAAGCTTAAGGAGCAGGACTATGAGATTCTGTTGATGACTGAACCGATCGATGAATGGGTCGTTATGTCTTTGACCGAATATGACGGAAAAACCCTTAAAAGCGCGGAAAAAGGGGACCTTGATATTGATAAGGTCGATGACAAGAAAAATAATGACTACACACCTCTTATGGGATATATCAAATCGACTCTGCAAGACAAAATCAAAGAAGTCAAACCATCGATGCGATTGAAAAATTCTGTGGCCTGTCTGACGGGAGAAGCTGATGACATGAGCGCTTACATGGAAAAAATTTTAAAAGCCTCCGGAAAGGAAGCGCCGGAAGCCAAAAGAGTGTTGGAATTGAATGTTGATCATCCGGCGATTGGCAAGATAAAAATTATCTTTGAAAAAGACAAGAATGACCCCGCTCTAAAGGATTACTGCCATCTGTTGCTCGACATGGCCTTGATCAGCGAAGGGGGCAAGGTAGAAGACCCCTCAAGATTTTCAAAAGTCGTCGGTGATTTGATGGCACGGGCTATAGACGGATAGTTTGCCCCTTTAGGCTTCAGGCTACGACCCTACAGGTCGCTTTCAGCTTCCGACTTCAGTCTTCGCCTCCGGCTACGCCCTGACAGGTCACTCTTCGAGCTACGACGGGACAAGACGACCCCACAAGCCGCGAAAGCCCGCCGGAGGCGACACCCCATCTCCTGCGTTGCTTGTCCCGCCAAAGGGTGGCGAAGGCGGACCAAGGGTTTGCTAGTGGCTTGCTACGGCTTCACAATCCTATCAGACCGCTTCGATCGTTGAAGGGGGTTTCGGTGTTATGTTGTAAGTAACACTGACGATACCTGGCACATCGCGGATAATCTCACTGGCGAGTTCCTCGAGGATTTGGAAAGAAAGCGGTGTTGGTGTTGCCACCCGTGCGTCGACACTCTCCCAGCAACGCACCTCGATCTGCTGACCAAAATCACGTAATCCGTCACGCATGCCGGTCACGCGGTCTTCATGTAGGATCGCCATATACTGGAATGCACCGGTGTCCTTGAGCAGCCGTTCGACCACAACGGTTGCCTTTCGAACCGTCTCGATGCGCTCCAGGGTTATTTCACCGATCACACGTGCCGCGAGTGCCGGACCCGGGAATGGAATGCGGTCAAAGGCCTCTGACGGGAGCCCCAGAGCCTCACCAACCTTTCTAACGCCGTCTTTGCGAAGCTGAATGAGCGGTTCGATAATGTGATAGCCAAAAGTCTCTTCCGGGTCGATTCCGAGCTGCTCAAAAACATTGTGTTGCCTTTTTATTCCTGCGACGGTCTCGTCGATATCGGTCAATATGGTTCCCTGAAGAAGGTGTTTTGCGCCACTTTCCTTTACGAGGCGTCCGAATACGTCTCGGTAAAAAGCCTGGGTAATCGCTTCGCGCTTCTCTTCCGGATCCGTGACTCCTTCGAGTTCGGCAAAGAACTCTTTTTTAGCATCAACAACATCAACCGCGACCCCAAGCTTTTTAAAAAGACCGACAACCCTTTCGGACTCTCCCTCACGCATAAGCCCGTTTTCGATAAACACGGTCTTAAGGCGGTCCCCTAGGGCGCGATGGCCGAGCATCGTGACCGTGGACGAATCGACGCCTCCCGAGAGTGCATTGATCGCCATTCCGTCCTTAACAACTTGTTGGATTTGTTTGACCTTCTCATCGATGAAGTTTTCTGTGTTAAGCTCTTGCGCGGTAATCTCCTTAATCATTTGACCGTCCCCTTTTCTCTTAAAAGTGTGTTTTAGGCCACCAAAATGCCCTTTTAAGGCCTTATTTGAAGTTTCGATATAATGTCTGCGTGCGTTTATCCTTCTGGGATGGATCTTAACAGCGGAGGAAAAAATTTGTCCCAAAATCTTAGCATTAGGTACATGAATTGTTCATCTTTATCAAGTATGATTAGTCACTACCCTACTCGACGGCAATAACAATTTTCTCGTTCTTTTGATGGTCCTCTATTTCGACTATAGTGCCTCGGATTTCTTCATTCTGTGACAACTCAACGATCACATCTGTATCTATATCGAAGCCTTTTTCATGCAGTGCTTTTGTGAAATGCTTTGGCATTATTTTTTTTGCATAACGTATAATCGCCAGAGGAACGGTGATAGTAGTTGCGGGTTCCGCCTTACCATCTTTAAATGTTCTGATTTTCAAACTCGCCATAACTTGGATTCCTTTCAAATTCATTTTCTAAATAACCGTCCGATAAAAGGCAGTTGTGTCATGCATCTTGGTTCCAAAGGCCGGACCGCATGATATGGGATTTTTCGACTTCAGTTCAGACCTGTAATTGAGGGTATGCTCAGGTGTGGTACTCGTCACATAACACAGGCATTTAAGGGCTTTGTAGCGCCAGGA
>JAQBHK010000091.1:0-3957 GCA_032127815.1 Desulfobacterales bacterium | reverse complement strand
GGAATTCTGATTATAAAACTTAATAAATGAATCCCTCTGACGAAAAGCGATTTTGAATGAAAATAGATCCGCATCACAAAGAAATAGCCTTCGGATTCCACGGGGCAGGGATTCCACGGTTTACCAGGTAGTGCGCTCGTTGTTGCAGTTCAAGAACAGTTCGTGCAGGTTGTCGGTGCAAATGTTTAATATTATTAATAACCATATAAAATTAAATCCGGAAAAATTTGTTGCTGATTTCGAGATAGGCAAGTTTTTGGAACAAAGTGTTCCTGTATTAATAGGGATATTTATTTTTTTTAATCCTTTTCCACATACGACAGCGATTAAAGAAATATGTTATTATCTATCTGTATTAATTGTACTTGTTTTAATATTGTTCAAAAAGAAGGGGTTTGCTTTTAAAACTCCTCTGTTGCTCCCAGTTAGTCTTTTTGTATTCTGGTCATTTCTGAGTATTTTCTTTGCAATTGATAAAGAAAACAGCATTCACGATTTCTATTCACACTTATTGAGATATATTATATTATTTTTTATTTTAACCAATTTTTTTAACTCCAAGAAACGTCTTGTATTACTTTCTCGGCTAATAATTATCTCTTCAAGCATTTTAATTGTCGGAGGGTTATTTTACTATTATTTCATCTTGGGGAAGACACTATCGTCAAGATTTGGAATCTTCCCGCAAGCATCGGTTAATATTACTGGTGTTATTACAGTTTTTGCCTTCGTTTTAACCTTAAACAATCTATACAATGAGAATAACCGATATCTTAAAATAGTTTTTGTTTTTATCCTCTTGACACTACTTATAAGCTTATTTTTATCACATACGCGCTCCTCAGTAATTGGGTTATTTCTTACAGTATTTATTTTCCCTTTTAATAATAAAAAGTGGCTGTTTGTTTATTTAAGTTTGTTTTTGGTAGCGATTATTATATCTCCGATGAAAAGTCAGTTTAATAGCATAAATCTCAACGACCGTATAAGCATAATGAACAACATAAATTATACTACATATGAAATTATAAAAGATTACCCGGTAATCGGTATTGGATTTGGATTACAAACATATGGCACGCTTGATTTGGCGAAATATCACGAAAGGTTGCCCCCAAATTATCAAAGACACGGAATAATTGCCGATCCACACAACATGGTGCTGGATATCGCCGTGAGGTTAGGTGTTGTCGGTCTTGTTTTATTTTTTTACATTATATTTGTCTTTTTCAAAATGTGTTGGGATATTATTAAATATGGGGAAAACAATTTTTTGAAAAACTGGGGACGTTGCCTTGCCGCTGCCTTTATCGCTGTATCCGTGATAGGTCTTTTTCAGCCGATCTTTAGCCATATGCCGGAAGTAGTTATTTGTACAATGTTTTCAATGGTAACGATTGTCTGGCGACTTAATGCGGAAGAGGGCAGGGTAAAGAAAGGGGACAGAGGTCACCCCGGTTAAATAAAAGCAAAATCGGATTACCCCGGTTAAATACGCTGCGCTGTCCTTCGGAATTGAACGGGGCACGGCAGGGCCCCGATAGCGGGATCCTCCAGAGGCGGATAAATCTACGCCCCAGTTAAACAGAAAAGACAAACAGGTTTCACCCCAGTACGATAGTAAACTACCTACCCAGTATAAATGGCCCAAAAGGGATTTAACAAGGCAAGCGGGGCAGGCGGGGTAAACTTCGCTACCACAGGCGGGGCGCAGATTTACGCAGATTAAAAAATGAAGGATGAAAGAACATACACGAACTTACAGGTATTGAAGATCGAAAAGAAAGACTATGAATTATTGAGGAATTTGGGGAAGGGAGGAAGGTGATATTATGCCTATTGCAAGTCAATACGCGGTCTTATCCGCGGACAAAAAAAGCCTGATTTTACCTGAGGATATTCAGAAATGGTTAAGTGGTGGAGATCGTTTTGTGGTTGTTATAGAAAACGATGGCCTTATCTTAAAAAAAGCGCATACTCGACGAACTTTGGAAGAGATGGTCACGAAAGATACAGCGCCTTTGCCTGATGAGAAATTAAATGAGCTTATCCATGAGAGCCGGAAATGAACTTGAGTGCTGTCTTTGATACGAATGTGCTAATTTCCGGCATTCTCTGGAGGGGCATTCCGTTTCAATTATTGAGATGGGCTGAAGAAGGCAGTTTGCGGATTTACACAAGCCTTGAGATTCTGGCCGAAATCCATCGTGTTCTGCATTATCCTAAATTTCAGCAATACATCGACAGTCAGCAGGCTTCGCCAGGAGAACTTTTTGCAAAAATTGCATCGTTGTGCACCATTATTCAGGTAGATCAAATCGTGAAGGGCGTATGCTCTGATGCAGATGACGAAAAATTCCTCTCTTGTGCCCTGGCTGCAAATGTCGAGGTTCTGGTTTCTGGAGATAGACATCTCCTGGATTTAAAACAATACAAATCCGTTCGTATTGTGACCGCACGAGAATTTTACGAAGAAAACATCCATAAGATTACATGAGTAGTTCAATATTAAAACGTATATTTCTTTCTCCGCCGCACATGGGAGGAGAGGAGATGCGTTTTGTTCAAGAGGCCTTTGAGAGCAATTACATTGCGCCGCTTGGGCCGCAGGTGGATGCTTTTGAACGGGAGTTTGCTGAGTATGTGGGGATAAAGCATTGCGTGGCGCTTTCCAGCGGGACTGCGGCCATGCACCTGGCGCTCAGGATTCTTGGAGTGGGGCCTATGGATGAGGTGATTGCTTCTACTTTGACCTTTATCGTAAGTGTGACGCCAGTTATTTTCCAGGGAGCGAGTCTCGTTTTTGTGGATTGTGATCGAACATCGTGGAATATGGATCCGGATTTATTAAAGAATGCGCTTGAGGATTGCAAAAGGCGCGGGAACGATGCCGAAGGCGGTGGTGCCGACCGATCTTTATGGGCAGTGTTGCGACTTGCCGCAGATTGTTAGCACATGTAATCAATATGATATTCCTGTGGTGTGTGATTCTGCTGAAGCGATGGGAGCGTTTTATCAGAGGTCAGAAGGTGAGTTAAGCAAAGCTGATCTCCGATTTCCGATCTCCGACCACTGGAACCACGCTGGAGTGGGGGCAAGGGCGGCGGTGTTTTCGTTTAACGGGAATAAGATTATTACGACTTCGGGCGGGGGAATGCTGGCTTCGGATGATAAGGAGTTTATTAATTATGCCCGCAATCTTTCCCAGCAGGCCCGGGAGGATTTCCCACACTATGAACATACAGAGATCGGTTATAATTATCGGATGAGCAATATCCTGGCGGCGATTGGGCGGGGACAGTTAAAGGTATTAGATGCGCGAGTAAAAAAAAGCGGCAGATTTTTGATTATTATAAGAAGAACCTTGAGGATATTGCTGGAATCGAATTTATGCCAGAGGCACCTTATGGCAGATCAAACCGTTGGCTAACCGTAATTTTGATTTCATCTGAAGAGTTCGATTCAGATAGAGAGGAAGTACGCTTGGCATTAGAGGTAGAAAATATCGAAGCCCGCCCAACGTGGAAACCTATGCATCTGCAGCCAGTCTTTCAGGTTGAAGAGCAGAGCGCAGAGAGCAAGGCGTAACGACCAAGTAAGTATAGGGCTAGGGTTGTTGGAGGGGAAGTGGCGCCCCAGTTGAACACCCTAAAGGGACCCGGTTCAACAGGGCAAGGAGGACTGTGTAATAACAACAAGAAGCGCTACCCTGCTAGGGCAATTGGTGGTAATGTGGCTGAAGACCTATTCGAGAGGGGGTTGTGCTTACCTTCCGGGACTGCGATGACAAATGGGGATTTGGATCGGGTAATTGATACGATTTTGAATTGCCGGAGATGAGATCCCACGCAAAGGCACACGTAATATTATGAAATAAAAAAAAAGGGGGAAATATTTAATATCAATAAATTAATAATAAATAAAGATTTTCAAGGATATAACTGGTTAAGCAAAAGC
>JAQBHK010000090.1:0-11930 GCA_032127815.1 Desulfobacterales bacterium | reverse complement strand
CTCCAAACTACAAGCACCAAATTACAAATAAAATTCAAATTCCAAGTCTCAAATTCCAAACAAGGGCTAAAACTATTTTTTTATTCTTTTGTTTATTAGTTGTTTTTTCGGTCATTGGAATTTATTTGTTATTTGGGATTTTCCCTTTTGGTCATTGTTATTTGTTTGATATTTGATAGTTGTTATTTGGAATTTAATTTACTCCATTTGAGATAGGTGCACCCCTGCGGGGTGAAATCAAAGCCTGATCCTTTGGGCCAGGATTCTTTATCTCTGTTGAGGGGAAATGATGCTGTTTTTGATAAAACCAGACTATGTAGCGGGAATTACCTCAAGATTTCTTTAGCCAGGGCAAGCGTTCTCTCCACCCATGGGAAGAGCTTGAACAGTAAGCGCTTTGGGTCTCTTGCTCATTGTTTCAAGATATTTCCTCATTTCAGGGACATGATCATGCTTTGGATACTTTTTAATCAGCCAGATCATGACCTGTCTGGCCCGGGCTTTATAATTCAATTTTTCATTGAGAATTTTAGCTGAAAAAAAATAAACTTCTGGAATCAGAGCGTGCTTCGGATGTACTTTGGTAAAATGAACGCAGGCATTGTAGGCATCCTGAATTTTACCGCTTTGCACCAGAAATTGTGTTATCTCAAACAGGGTTTTGGGAGTAGGAGTAAAGCCGGAGTTATGTCCAATACATTCTTTGTATACTTCATAGGCTTGGGATTTTTGATGTTCTTTACTCAACAGGTCCAAATGGGTGACGGAGTGAATCAACCATTCAGGGATTTGCTGGTTTTCTTTTAAAAGATCTGAGTAAATCCTGGAAATATCCAAATTGTTGATTTTCCCACGGACTTCATTTTTTATCACTATTATCGCATCCTCAGTTCGTCCGTCCAATCTTAAGGCGTCTATCCTGTTTAAAAGAGCCTCGTCCGGATCTTTGGACTCATTTTCCATCCGGGCCGTGACAACTTGGATCGTATCCTCGGACTTTTCAGAAAAGAATGATTTGATTTTTGCCCAGGCCGCGCCTAAAAATACGATAATAGCCAAGATTATAGCTTTCCCACCTTTGGCCAGAAATTTAAAAAACCCGAACTTGGCTGCAGTGGCACCGGCCCCGCCGGCAACCAGAGCTATCAAACCGTATTTTGCAATTTTATCTCCCTGAACATACGCTGCATATGACTTCCCTTCTTTATAGGAAAAATTTTCAACAATCTGGGTAAGCGTGGATTTCAGGGAATCGAGAGTTTCCGGGTCAGTAACCAGGACAATCGACATATAACCGTAGCGACCAAGCAGCCGGGTATTATAGTTTACGATCTGCTCATTCTCTGATTCGCCCAACAGCGCCCAAACCAGATTATGCGATTCTACGTCATAATGCGGTTTTTCGTACCATCCAACCACATTTAAAGGAGCAAAACCCTTTTGGGCCCGCTGCTTATTGGCATAATCGGTAGCCTCCTTAATAGTTTTCAAAAGCGCATCTGAGTCGATGCTCTCCTTCTCATCATCTTTCACATACCCAATCGAGTCGTATTCAAATACGATAAACCAGTTTTCTCCCTCTTTAGACGCAATTAATCCGACCTCTTTATTGCTGATGGGATTACCGATATATTCCATCAATGTTTTAGTGTCGCCGGCACCTGCAAACATTGTATCACCGCCGATAAACGTTTGTGCAACATCATTGCCCAAATCTACAAATCCAGATCCCTCGATCCAGTTCACCGGCGGCTGTTGAGAGAAGCCGGCTCCGGGGATAAAAAACAGCATAAGCAGGACAAAAACAGAGCCTCTTACTAATTTGGTTAAAGGTTGACGTATGCTATCCATCTTTATCCTCCCGGAACTAATCATTACTTGCTTGCTCGAATCGATAAACTATTGCACTTTTCAATCTTATCGCCATTTTTATTAATAACTTGATCAAAAAAATCATTTGATAGTTGAATGCGTAACTTTTTTACGAGATCATCAAGGAAGGGTGTGCTAAATGTTGTTGCTGCTTAGAGTTCACTCAGAAATAAAATCGTGTTACGATTTTATTAGAAGTCCTTAAAATCCTCATCCGCCATAGGAATAACTTGTTCGGGATTCACCTTTCTTGCTTTGCGAACAACCAGGGCGTTGCCTCTGACATTTGAAACCTGATGGGTTCGGAAAAGACTATTTATGGATGGGCACTATTTAATATTAATGATACGCAGAATGGTTTAGATAGATATGTCGGTAGGGTTAATCAAATGTTCGTAGTGATTTAAAAAATAGAACCGCTTTTCTCTAGTCGTATTATTGATGACGCGCACGGCAATCATCCAAGCATCTTTCACATTTTTCCGGGTCTAGCTTCCCGGATGAGCAATAATCCAAAAATGCTTCAACCCAGTCCTTGCCCGCCCGGGGGCAATTATAGATAAAATCGAAGAAAAGCAATAATTTTTCCAACGATTTGTTGTCAATAACATGCTCCATGCGACAAGCTGTTGCTTCTGCCGTTTCTTCATCAAGCTGCAGGATCATTAACAAAAAGTCCCTGAGTACAGTATGCCGGTGTGTGATTTCTTTGGCAAGCTTTTTGCCTGTTGGGGTTAGAGTGATAAAGCTGTAAGGCTCATAATTGATCAGCTTTTTTTCTTTCAGGTTTTTCAGGGCACTTGTAACAGAGCCACGCTGGACTTTCATTCTTTCGGCAATATCTTTTGCCCTTGCTACTTTTTGAGACTGCTCTAATTGCAGTATTATTTCAAGGTAGTCTTCTAAACTTTCTGAAAGTTCATCACTTTGATTCATATTTTCCTCCTATCCGCGTTTTGACTCAAGTTTATACCATCTTAAATGTTAAGTCAATGCATATAAAGTGGCCATGCTCTATCTTTCTTCTTGACATTGTAGATTGTTTTGTTAGACTAACTTTATTAAGGTATCATAATTTTGAAGAATTTATAAAAAGAGTTGATGGGAGTATGCCGTACCAATGAGAAAATCTTCTGAGTGTAAAATAGACCAGGCGGGATCTGTACAGAGGCAGCAAGGCATTATCATTGTCGGCAACATGAGTGTAGGGAAAACCAGCCTGTTTTCAAGGATATGCGGCAAAGCAACAGCAAGTATCAGAATACCCGGCAATACGATTTCGATCAAAACCGGACGTATCAAAGGAACTGACACGAATGTGTTTGATACACCGGGTATTTACTCGATATTTTCGAGCAACGAGGACGAGAGGGCTTCCAGGGATATCCTTCTGCCCCACAAAACCGATTATGACATCCAGGGGATTGTTTTGATGGCTGACGCGAAAAACATGAAACGTTCCATCGCTATTACCCTCCAGTATGCAGAGTATGGCCTTCCAATGCTCCTTAACGTCAACATGATTGACGAGGCAACATCTCGCGGAATTGAGATCGATTATGACAAACTTGCGGTAATGCTCGGCATCGATGTCTGTACAACTATTGCCAGGGAGGGAATCGGGGTTAAAAAAGTGATCGCAAGCCTGGCGAATATGCGAACCGCAAACAAGCTAATCGAGTACCCGGCCTGGATCGAACAGTTTTTTGAAATCGTAACAAAACTTCTCAAGTCGGATGCTGTTTCCCCAAGGGCCATCAGTCTCCTGTTGCTTACCGGAGACAATGGTATTGAGGAATATATAAAAAGCAAATTCGGCCCTGGGATGCTGGAGCAGCTCAAGGACCTGGCCCAAGAATACCGTAAAGAGGAGCAGCTCTCGAGCGGTATTCTTTTAACAAACCTGTACACCAAAAAAGCCGAACAGATTGTTAATGCGGTTCAAAAGATAGAACCGCCCGCCAAAAGTCCTTTCATTATGAGATTCGGGGACTGGTGTACTCAGCTTTCCACGGGAGTCCCTATCGCCATAGCTGCATTGTATATCATGTATTTGTTCATAGGAACCTTTGGAGCAACATTACTGGTTGACACTATTAACGGGGTCATTTTCGAAGGTTATTTAATCCCATGGGCAACAAAACTTGTTGCCCCCATACCCAGTGCCTTCATACGGGATATGGTTGTGGATCCTGATTTTGGAATTCTTCCAACAGGGGTTTTTTTGGCGCTGGGATTGGTAATGCCGGTGCTCTTTTGTTTTTATATCGCCTTTGGGATACTCGAAGACTCAGGATATCTCTCCAGGCTGTCAATCCTGCTCGACAAAGTTTTCCAGAAAATGGGTCTTAACGGAAAAGGTGTCATCCCGCTCGTAATGGGTTTTTCATGTATAACTATGGCTATCCTCACCACCCGTATGCTGGATACGGAAAAGGAAAAAAACATCGCAACATTTCTTCTAATTTTAGGGCTGCCCTGTGCTCCGCTGCTGGCGGTTATGTTCATCATATTGGGTAAAATGCATGTATCCGCCTCAATAACCGTATTTGGAATAATATTTTTGCAAACTCTGATCGCCGGTTTTTTAGCCGACAAAATATTGCCGGGGAAACGGAGCCTGATGCTAATGGCAATACCGCCCATGCGGATACCTAAACCATATCAAATATTGAAAATGTCGGCCTCAAAAACATACTTTTTCATGAAAGAGGCTGTGCCTGTCTTTATTATGGCATCGCTTATTGTATTTCTATTCGAGAGAATGGGTGGACTGGCAGCATTAGAACGAGCGGCCGAACCTGTAATCCATGGTTTCATGGGGCTTCCGGCAAAAAGTGTGCAGGTATTTATAAAAACAATCATCCGCAGAGAGAGCGGCGCTACCGAAATTGAACATCTCAGCGGCATTTATGACAATGTTCAGCTTGTTGTGAACTTGCTGGTGATGACCTTCCTTTCACCGTGTATGAATGCAACTATTGTTCTATTCAAAGAACGTGGGAGCAGAGCAGGTATTACTATTTTAGTCACAGTTATGATCTACGCTATACTAATCGGAAGCCTTGTGAACCACGCCTGTCGTTTATTCGGCATTACGTTTTCGTAAGCTGAACAAATAGACTCTGCCGAATGGTAAATAAGGGGTTTTGTAATCGCTCAGCAACTTAGGCACAAAAAAGGGGTGTGGATTATCAACCTTTATCAAAACGTAACCATCACAAGTGACAAAAGGACTTTTGCATATTATAATCTTAGTGCCTTCCCGCCTGCCAAAATCTTGTACGGCGGACAGGTGTGGCTGAACTATTAAGGAGATTCAATTATGCTGAATGAAAAACAAGAAGAAATCATGGAAGCCATCTGGTGTGCCGGTGAAAACAAGAACTATGCCATCGACGCCATTAAGAAGAGATGTATCGTCGCTTTTACTGAAGCTGACCTTGCAGAGCTTGAGAAGCAGAACTTGATCGTTTCTCATGCCGACAAGATCCTGTTTTCAAGCGAGGGAAAACTTGTAGCGGAAGCTATTATGCGGAGACATCGTCTGGCCGAGGTGCTGGTGTCGAGTGTTCTTAGACTAAAAAATTCCTCTATGGAAGAAGTTGCCTGCAAAGTAGAACACTACCTGGAGCCTGAGGTCGAGGAAGCTATTTGTACGTTGCTGGGGCATCCGGAAATCTGCCCGGATGGGAAGCCGATCCCCAAAGGCAATTGTTGCAGGCAAAAACTGAGTAAGATTAGCAGCACCGTGGTCAGCTTAAGCGAGCTCAAACCCAGCGCAAGAGGCAAAATCACGTACATTAAACCCGGCAGCCATTCGAATTTACATCAATTGATATCCTTTGGTCTGCAACCAGGTGTTGTGGTAACTGTTCACAGAACAAATCCTGCATTTTGCATTAAATTTGAAAATACCGAACTGGCTATCGATGCAGAGATAGCCAAGAATATTTTTGTCTGGAAGATAGAAAATGAGTAACTTTCTTACTGCTGCCTGCCGTTACAAAGAAAATTTTTCTACTTTTTCATAAAATGAAGGTGAAAGCGAGTAATACGGATAATCGCTACCCGGTGATAACAGCACTTCGGTAACAGCTTTTTGTTCCTGTTTGTACTGGCATTTCAAGCAGGACCAGTGTTCCCAGTAATGCTTAGCGGAATGATCCAAACAACCGTTGTAATACGGGCAAAAGACATTTCTGGGGCCTTGAGCGCGAATCGGATTGTAGTCCATGGTTTATCTCCTTTGCTTAAATTAATGAATATCCAAAAGATAAATCATCTTACACTGATAGAAGTGTTACAAAATTCCAGTTAATGTATTATCGTTTATTTACGTACATTTAGAATTATATATCACTTGCTTATTAGATTATGTACATTTTTAAGCAGCACACTCTTTCCCACAGGTTTTACCAGATAGCCATCAGCGCCGGTACGCATGATTCGTTCCTTATTTTCCTTTGAATCAAAACCGGTAAAGATTAGTATTTTTATATGAGAAGTATTCGAGTTCTCCTTGATTTGCTTGCATACTTCAAAGCCGTCCATCCCCGGCATAAATAGGTCCAAAATCATAAGATCCGGTTTAAACTGCATGATTTTAGTTCCGGCTTCGAAACCGTCTGATGCCGCTTCTAGCCGATATCCACTAGATGACAGCATTTTGTTAAGCATTTTTTGAACCGCTGGATCGTCATCAACAATCAGAATCTTTTTCCATTTAGACAATTCTACGACCGGGAGATGTTTCATTCTTTTTTGAATAAAAGATTTCAAATCTCCTTCCCGGATTTTAAATTGCCCCCCCGGGGTCAGGAAGGCTTCCAGTTTTCCAGACTTAACCCATCTCCACATGGTCGTCCGGCAAACGGAACAGATTTTGGAGGCCTGTGGAATTGTAAATAAATCATTTTTCACTGGAAAAACTCCCTTGCCAAATACAACAAAGACGCGCGTAACGCATGCAACTTTTGCAACGCATGCAACAGATGGAACATATGCCAGCGGAATTTATTTGTCAACAAAAAAAATGGGTTGTAGTTTTTTGTGTGTAAAATGAAGTGGGTTTTAAATCAATTCAAGGAATAATTGGCATTTTTTTGTGGGGGAAGGTGCGTTTGGTATGCCAGACCATGCTTGCCGGCTTTGGACAGCCTTTTTTTGTAAACATCAATGATAACTATATATTGAGGCGTAATTTAATGGTTTCTTAGCTCGGCAAGCCAGATATTTCCGATCCCTGCCGAGCGTAATTTTCGCTATACTACAACGAGCTAGCCGAGACTATTTGATTTCCGCGTGATAAGCCTGCAGCGATTTTACAACGGCCTGTTTTTTTCTTCTCTTGGCAATACCCCTGGCAGCCGCCGTGGCAGCGGCTGTTGTTGTAATAGACGTTACCTTGTGGTTGATTGCCGCCTTGCGTATATAGGAGTCGTCATCCTTACTCTCTTTTCCGCAGGGAGTGTTAACGATAAGCTTAATCTCTTTGTTTTTAATTGCATCCACAATGTCAGGGCGGCCATATCCCAATTTGTTGATCGGTGTGGAATCGATGCCATGCTCGGCCAGAAAAGCATGGGTCCCGTTTGTGGCCCGGATCTTGAAACCCAGTTCCTGGAAAAGCCTGGAAGGCTCTATCACACTCGGTTTGTCTTTGTCTGCGACAGTAATAAGGACGGTTCCTTCGAGGGGCAACGGCAACTGGGTTGCCTCCTGGGCTTTGAAAAAAGCAAGGCCAAAGGAGTCCGCCATCCCAAGCACTTCACCGGTTGACCGCATTTCCGGTCCCAGAAGTGGATCCACCTCAGGCAACATGTTGAAAGGAAAGACTGCTTCTTTTACACCAAAATAAGGAATGATTTTCTTTTTGAGCCCAAGTTCCGATAGTTTTGTCCCCAACATGATTTGAGTAGCCAGACGGGCCATAGGTATATTGCAGACCTTTGAAACAATGGGCACGGTACGTGAGGCCCTGGGGTTGGCCTCTAAGATATATACTGTATCGTCGGCAATGGCGTACTGTATATTCATCAAGCCGACCACATTAAGCTCAATGGCTATTTTACGGGTGTATTCGTAAATGGTTTCGATGTGCTTGGGAGGAATGCTGATGGGCGGAATCACACAGGCGGAATCTCCTGAATGTACGCCCGCCAGCTCTATATGCTCCATGACGGCAGGGACAAAGGCATCACTTCCGTCCGCAATAGCGTCGGCCTCGACTTCAATGGCGTTTTCCAGGAACTTATCGATCAAAATCGGTCGTTCCGGGGAGACATCCACTGCTACAGCCACATAGTGCAAAAGCATCTGTTCATCAAGAATAATTTCCATGGCACGACCGCCTAAAACGTAAGAAGGCCGCGCCATCAAAGGGTAACCAATTCTTTTTGCTATCTCAAGCGCCTCTTCCACGGTACTGGCCATACCGGATTCCGGCTGAGGGATTCCCAGCTTGCGCATCACCTGGCGGAACCGGTCACGGTCTTCTGCTAAATCAATAGTTTCCGGTAATGTTCCCAGGATATTGACACCTGCCTCTTCCAGTTCCTTGGCAATATTCAAAGGCGTCTGGCCGCCAAACTGGACAATAACACCCTCCGGCTTTTCCTTCTCATAAATACTAAGAACATCTTCAACGGTCAGTGGTTCAAAATAAAGTTTGTCGGAAGTGTCGTAATCCGTGGAAACCGTTTCGGGATTGCAGTTGATCATGATGGATTCATAGCCTTCATCTCGAATGGCAAATGCGGCGTGTACACAGCAATAGTCGAATTCAATTCCCTGTCCAATCCGGTTGGGTCCACCGCCTAAAACCATTACTTTTTTGCGGTCACTGACGTCTACCTTGTCAGGGGCATTGTAGGTTGAGTAGTAGTAGGCTGCATTTTCCACTCCGCTGACCGGAACCGGCTCCCAGGCCTGAGCTAAACCCAAAGCAATACGCTTGTCACGAATGTCCTTTTCGGGAATGCCTAAAATCTTGGCCAGATATTTATCGGCAAAACCGTCTTTTTTGGCCTGAATCAGCAGATCATCGGGTAGCATCCGGCCTTTATGCGGCAGAATCTGTTCTTCAAGTTTGACCAGTTCCTGCATCTGCTCGATAAACCACGGTTTAATGTGAGTGATCCCATAAAGTTCCTGGATATCGGCACCTTTACGCAGGGCTTCGTACATCATAAACTGGCGTTCACTGGTAGGCGTTCCCAGCATGTTGAGCAATTCGTCCAGGGATTTTTTGCTGAAATCTTTGGCAAAGCCGAGACCATAGCGATTGATCTCCAGCGATCGTATCGCTTTTTGAAAAGCTTCTTTATAAGTTTTGCCGAGGCTCATAACCTCTCCCACGGCTCGCATCTGAGTGCCGAGTTTATCTTCAACGCCTTCGAATTTTTCAAAGGCCCAGCGCGCAAATTTAACTACGACATAGTCACCGGAAGGGGTGTATTTTTCCAGGGTTCCGTCCCGCCAGTAAGGGATTTCGTCCATGGTGAGTCCTCCGGCCAGCAAAGCGGAGACAAAGGCAATCGGAAATCCGGTAGCCTTGGAAGCCAGTGCTGATGAACGGGAGGTGCGAGGGTTAATCTCAATGACGACGACCCGTCCGGTTTTGGGATCATGGGCGAACTGGACATTCGTTCCGCCGATAACTTCAATCGCTTCCACAATGTCATAAGAATATTGCTGTAAGCGCTTCTGTAAATCGGGATCAATGGTCAGCATGGGCGCCGTGCAAAAGGAATCGCCGGTATGCACGCCCATGGCATCAACATTTTCAATAAAACAGACGGTGATCAACTGGTTTTTGGCGTCCCGGACAACTTCAAGCTCAAGTTCTTCCCAGCCTAAGACTGATTCTTCGACCAAAACCTGATTAACGATACTTGCAGCGAGGCCGCGTGCAGCGATTGTGCGCAATTCTTCGACATTGTAAACCAGACCGCCGCCCGTACCGCCCATGCAGTATGCCGGGCGAATTACAACCGGGTAGCCCAATTCTTCTGCGGCCTTTTCGGCATCCTCGACGCTGTTAACCGTCTGGTTTTTCGGCATTTCGATTCCAAGCCGGTTCATGGTTTCCTTGAAAGCCGTCCGGTCTTCTCCGCGCTCAATGGCATCGATGTTGACGCCGATAATCTTGACACCGTATTTTTCAAGCACACCGGCTCTGGCTAACTCGGACGACAGATTCAGACCGGTCTGACCTCCCAGATTCGGCAGCAGAGCGTCCGGTCGCTCGGCGGCAATGATATCGGTAATCGTCTGAAGGTTGAGCGGTTCAATATAGGTTACATCGGCCATGCCCGGATCCGTCATAATCGTAGCCGGATTAGAGTTTACCAGTACGATTTCGTAGCCGAGGCTGCGCAGTGCCTTGCACGCCTGGGTGCCGGAATAATCGAATTCGCACGCCTGACCGATGATAATAGGTCCTGATCCGATAATTAAAATTTTATTAATGTCGTCACGCTTTGCCATAACTACTCCTTCTTCGTTCGCTTCAAATGACAATAAAATCGTATCACGATTTTATGAAACACGGTTACTCCGCTCAATTAAGTTTAGTAATAACTGCTCCCATCCCAGCAATGAGTACATAATTTTTCTTTTGGCAGGCCGATCGCTTCTACAAGGTTTTCCAGTTTCTGATATTTTAAAGACGTAAGTCGCAACCTCTGCTTTATGTTGTCAACCATGGCCGCATTTTTTTCTGAATTCGATTTGGCATACTCATCTAAATATTTATCCTCGGCGCCCTCAAGCGCTTTGATCGCTTTGCGTCCCGCCAGGTCGAGCGTCGATCGCGACGTCGAAAAATTTAGGTACTCACAGGGATAAATCAGGGTCGGACAGGCTGGCCGCATATGAACCTCTAATGCTCCAAAATCAAATAATATTTGGACGTTGTCCTGCAACTGTGTGCCCCTGACAATGGAGTCTTCGCAAAAGAGAATGCGATGCCCTTCTATCAGTGCTTTATTGGGGATTAGTTTCATTTTGGCCACAAGGTCTCTGGTGCTTTGATCCTGCGGCATAAAACTTCGGGGCCATGTCGGTGTATATTTGACAAAAGGTCTAATATAAGGTTTGCGATTCTGATTGGCGTAACCGAGGGCGTGACCGGTTCCCGAATCCGGAATACCGGCAACATAATCGATCTCAACATCGTCCTCTCTTGCAAGCGCCGCACCGCATCTGTAGCGTACAAACTCTACATTAATGCCTTCGTAGCTTGAGGCGGGATATCCGTAGTAAACCCATAAGAAAGAACAAATCTGCATTTTTTCCAGAGGCTTCTTTCTCTGTTCGTGACCATCTGCGGTCATAAAAACAATTTCGCCCGGCCCCAAATATTTATCTATCTCGAAACCGAGGTTGGGAAATGCACATGTTTCTGAAGATGCTGCATAAGCGCCTTCTTTTTTGCCTATAATAATAGGGGTTCGGCCTAATTTGTCCCGGGCGGCATAAATGCCGTTTTCCGTTAAAAGGAGCATGGAACAAGAACCCTTAATTGTTTCCTGAGCATTCTGTATGCCTTCCTCAAAAGACTTAGCTTCACAGATTAAGGATGCGATTATTTCTGTTGGGCTTAATTCGCCACCACTTGTTTCAGAAAAATGAATTTTTTTTCTAAAGGCTTTATTGGAAATCTCCTCAATATTATTGACTTTTCCAACTGATACGATACCGAACCTTCCTAAGTGCGATCCAAAAATCAAGGGCTGAGCATCATAATCGCTGATAACTCCAATACCATTGTTGCCATGCAGCTCGGGAAGATCTGCTTCGAATTTGGACCTGAAATAGTTGCTTTCAATATTGTGAATGGAACGCGAGAATCCTTTTGAATTTGCAGTAGCCAGCCCACCCCGCTTTGTTCCCAGATGAGAATGATAATCTGTTCCATAAAACAGATCGGTAACACAATTCTCTTTAGAAACGATTCCAAACAATCCTCCCATATAATCCCTCCTGTGAATTCGTGATTTTTTACGAAATCATCAAAGTCAGTTTGATAAAATGATGCTACGACCCTATAGTTG
>JAQBHK010000089.1:0-7699 GCA_032127815.1 Desulfobacterales bacterium | reverse complement strand
ATGCCTAAGGCGATAACATGGACAATATTAGCCCGGGGAAAGAAAAAGCGCGACAGCAGGACGGCAAAAGCAGCACCTAATATCGCTCGAATTGTGAAAATGCTCAACTGGTTCAAATGTTTAACCTTTCACACTTAAAACCTGCATAAGGTGTTAATAAAATCGTAATGTGATTTTATTGCAAAAATAATATATCAGAACCCATATTGGGTCAATAACAAGTTAAAAAAGTCTAAGTCAAATGATTAAATGGGTTCGAGTTGCGCTTTACGGGTTTCTCGTTCTTCGTTGCGGGTTCAGCCGTCGGCAGCTAATTCAGCCGTCGTAGCTAAAGCTACTATGGCGAAGTCGGCAGCCACCATGGCGAAGTCGGCAGCCACTATGGCGAAGTCGGTAGCTGCTTTGGCGAAGTCGGCTTGAAACGTAGCGTAAATCCCGCTAACCGGGGTTGCAGGGAGCTTCAATGATTTCCGAGAGGAAATTGTCGTCAAAAAAGTGTTGCGTAACCCATTGAAAAGTTATAATGAATTATCGAGAATGATTCTGAACGATTTATGCGCCCGTAGCTCAGCTGGATAGAGCGCCGGACTTCGAATCCGTAGGTCGGGGGTTCAAATCCCTCCGGGCGTACCAATGATTCCAAGGAGTTAGTCGTCACTGGTCAACTCCTTTTTTCGTGAAAATCGCGAATTGTGCCCGCGAGGTATTTTAAGTAGGCTTCCTGCCGCCGTTGTCTGCCTGTTGGGCGAATGTCCGGAAACGGCGTGCTTCTTCCTCATTTCCCATGGAGGCATATATTCGGCTGATCTTTTTAAAATATAACGGAGTATTTTCCGGATCATCCTGAACCAGGGAAAGATACATTTCCATAATCGCTGAAGAACGCAGGCCTAAATCAAAGCTGATATCAGCGAATCTTTTTGTGACCAGAGGATCGATGCGGGTATGACAGCTGCGGCACTGATCCATGATTTCGGCATACAGGTCCCTGGCGCTTTCAAGGTCTCCCAATATCTCCAATGTTCCGGCAAGCGCAATCGCCAGCGGTTCTTTCCATCCGTATGCCCCCATGAAATCCTGATAGAGAGAGGCTGCTTCCGGATGGCTCCCGGCCTGAGACAGGGTTTCGCCGCGGAGCAGGACATAGGCCAAAGAGTTTTTAAGGTCATCCGGGCAATCGGCAAGAAGGGTTTCAGCCTGATCAAAGGCCCCCATTTCCCAAAAAACCTCGCAAAGCACCTGATAACCCGGCAGGGCATCCGGATGATGTTGGAGAAAGGTCTCCAGCAGACGGCGGGCTTTGTCCAATTTTCCCAGGTTCAGGTAGGCCGTGGCCAACTCAAGGGGGATAATTGAATCCGGGGCAGGGTTCTCCTCCAAGGCACGGGACAGGTCATCGGCTGCGAGATCAAAGTCTCCCCGGTTCAGCGCGAGATAACCGGTTTTAAAGGACTCTCCATAGGCAAGGTAGGCCTCCTGCACCTCTTCCGGCAGTGCACTGCAGAGTGCCATAAAAGTCTCATCGTCCTGATCATCGGTGTATGTCTCGTCATCGGCGAGGAAAGTCAGGTCTGATGGGGGCACTTCCATTTGAATATATTCGGTTGTGAGGCCTGCAATCTTTTGCATAAGCTTTTCAACAGCGGATACCAATGCAGGGTCCCGCGTCAACTCGAGGGCCAATTGAAGAAATCCCCTCGCCTCATCGAAATATTCGGCCTCCATCAAATCTTCACCGGTCTGCCTGTGTTCGTGCGCCAGGGCCTCTTTGGCCTGAACCAGTTTATCCCGAAGCCTTGTTTCTGAAGCATCATCAGACGATGTTTTTCCCAATGCGTCCAGGGCTTTTTCGAATTCAAGTTTTGCCCTGCCCCAATCGGAGGCCTTTAAAAAGGCATCACCCTTCTTTTCTGTCTTTGCAGGATCTTGATTGAAAAATGCTTTGAGAAGCCCCATAAGCTCAGAATCCTTTGGTCCTGATCGAGAAAGGAGTTGCAAGTGAGTTGATTCAGCCAATGATCACAAACCATCTCGCATTGCCAAGATTATATCCTCTTGGGCAACATCAGATTAATATCATTGAAGATAAGGTAAGGCAATCGCAAATATTTCGGACTGTCGCCTCCGCCTGCTGTGGCATCTTAGCGATACACCGCCCACCTATTGTTAAGCTATTACAATTCATTCCCCGGAATAAGCACACGTATGTTTACCTTAACGAACGTCTCGTAAAACATGCGCAACCGACTCAGGTTGTAATATTAATTTCAATGATTACATTTTCACCTTGCGTAGCCATTTTGTTCCGGCGGAATTTTGCGAGCGGTATCATTAGTTTTGGCAACATTGGGGCAAAAAAAGAAAGAGACCTAAACATATAATGTACCATAACAAAAAAGAGATCGACAGGCGCCGGACGTTTGGAATTATAAGCCACCCGGACGCGGGCAAGACCACCTTAACCGAAAAGCTGCTTCTTTTCGGCGGCGCCATTCAGCAGGCAGGGGCCGTAAAGGCCCGCAAGGCCCAAAGATATGCCACCAGCGACTGGATGGCCATCGAAAAGGAAAGAGGCATATCCGTCACCACATCGGTGATGAAATTCAATTACAACGGCTTTGAGATCAATCTTTTGGATACACCCGGGCATCAGGACTTTTCTGAGGATACCTACCGGGTGCTTACAGCGGTCGACAGCGCCCTGATGGTCATCGACAGCGCCAAAGGGGTTGAGTCCCAGACCGAGAAGCTGATGGAAGTCTGCCGCATGCGCAACACGCCCATCATTACCTTTATCAACAAGCTGGACCGGGAGGGTATGGCGCCCCTTGATCTTCTTGAAGATATCGAAAACAAACTTCAGATCGAGTGCACACCGCTATCATGGCCCGTTGGCATGGGAAAAAGATTCAAAGGGGTCTACAATATTTATAAAAAGGAGCTTTACCTTTTTATGCCCGGCCAGGATACAAGAAGCAGGGCAAGCATTGTGATAAACGACCTTTGCGATCCAAGACTCGACAAGATGCTCGGCAGCCAGGCCGATGAATTGAGAAATGACATTGAATTGATCGAAGGGGCTGCCAATTTTTTTGAACTCGACCATTACTTAAAAGGCAACCAGACACCTGTTTTTTTCGGGAGTGCAATCAATAATTTCGGTGTAAAGGAGATGCTGGACGCATTTGTGGAAATGGCGCCGTCTCCGGGTCCCAGGGCTGCTGTTACGCGGGAAGTCTCCCCCTACGAGGAACCCTTCTCCGGTTTTGTATTTAAGATCCAGGCCAATATGAATCCGGCCCACAGGGACCGCATCGCATTTATAAGGATCTGTTCGGGAAAATTTACCAGAGGGATGAAGGCCTTGCACCACCGAATCGGAAAAGATGTTATATTCTCAAACGCCACCATCTTTATGGCAAATGAGCGTGAAAACGTATCAGAAGCCTATCCCGGCGACATCATCGGCATTCATAACCACGGCACCATAAAGATAGGGGACACATTTTCAGAAAAGGAACCCTTGCAATTCTGCGGAATTCCCAATTTTGCGCCTGAATTTTTCAAAAGGGTAATTCTCAAGAATCCCATGAAAACCAAGCATTTTCAAAAAGGACTGCTCCAGCTCGCAGAAGAAGGGGTTGTTCAGGTTTTCAGGCCGCTTGCCGCCAGAGACTATATCCTGGGCGCCGTGGGGATGCTGCAGTTCGACATCACCATGGAACGCCTCAAGTCTGAATATGGCGTTGATGCTGCCTACGAACAGGTTCATTATAATGTTGCCCGGTGGGTCCAATGCGACGATCCTAAAAAGATGCGGGATTTTGAGGAGAAAAACAGCGCTAACATTGCCATGGATGCCGAAGGATCGAGGGCCTATCTGACGACCAGTGAATGGCAGCTCGGCTATTGCATGGAAGAATGGCTCGGGATAAGGTTCTGCAAGACCAGGGAAATCAATGCTTAAAACACATCTAAGGCCCAATTACGGTGTTGTCTCGCTCAAAGAGCGGGGCGCCCCCGACAACAAAATTTCGCAAAGCTCGATCTGGATAGCAGGTGGATTTATAAAAGGTCTAAAACCATGAATGACAAAGACCTCAAGATTGATGACGAAGTTAACGAACATCAATCTATTAATAGTTTAGGAAAAGCTTCTAAAAGTAAGCGTCCGATGTTGGATTTTTTCACAGATTTTTTGACCGGCTTTGGTGCACTTTTTCTAGTTGGAGTAATTTTATTTATCGTCGTACCATTGCTGCTCTTTACGCTGAAAGTTGGTGTAGCCCTTGCTGTTCCAATTGCCTTTTTAGGTGCTTGCATCATTGTAACAGCACTCTTTGGCAGGCTCATTAAGTCACTAATAAAAAGATAATAGGAATACCCTGGCCATCAAAACATCCCGTGCAGATAAAACAGCGAGAAATCAATAGAGAAGTTTATCAGGCTTGTATTAATGAGGGATATCCTAAAATAGTTTCCAGGATCATCGCCGGCCGAACAGATGAGTTTAATAAAAACATATTCAATCCTTCCTTTACTTGTGTTGAGCCGGCAAAAGATATGGCCGATTCAACGAAAGCTTCACAAAGAATAATAGATGCAATTCAAACCGATCAGACTATTTTGCTTTTTACCGATTATGATGTCGATGGTTGTGTTTCCATGGCAATTTTGCATGGAGCTTTACATGATGTTTTTGGAGTTAAGAAAAGCAACATTCAAGCATTAACCGGCCACCGAACCGAAGATGGTTATGGATTAACTGATACTATTGCCGGCAAAATAGAAAAACTCCATCCTGATTTAGTCATAACGGCAGATGCTGGGATTTCAGATGGTCCCAGGATTGAAAGACTTTCAAATGCAGGCATTGATGTGATTGTTACAGATCATCATCTTCTGCCGGCAGAAGGAGTCCCCGCAGCTGCCTTCGCAGTGGTAAATCCACAAAGGCAGGATTGTCAATATGACAACACTATTGCCGGATGCGGTGTTGCATGGCTTTTAATGACTGCCGTTGCCCAAAAATTGGATTGCAGTTTGGATCAAAAACGAGTCCTGCACAGATTCCTTGACTATGTGGCACTTGGAACTGTGGCGGATCTTGTCTCCCTTGCATCTCCTATAAACAGATACTTTGTAAAGCAAGGGCTTGCATTCATGAACGAACAGACAAGAGAGTGTTGGCGTGTCGCTTTAAATGGGCAAAAAGCAAATGCGGGATTTTTGGGTTTCCAGTTGGGACCCAGAATTAATGCCGGTTCTCGAATGACAGGAGAAGCAAACGCAGCGGTGGATTTTTTAGTTAGCAAAAAGCTTGGTAAGATATCGGCTGCATATCAACAATTGGATCATTGTAATTATAATCGCAGAAAGATTGAAAAGCAGATGTTTGATACAGCCAGGAAACGGATTAATAAAAAAGATCATATCTTTATTGATTATAATGAAAGTTATGATCCGGGGGTTCAAGGTATTGTTGCAGGCAAACTGGCAGAAACTTTTGGTATTCCCGCAATCATGCTTGCAGATATAGGCGATGATCTGGTTGCAGGTTCAGGAAGATCAGGCCAGTTCCTGTATATCAGAGACGCCTTGCAATCTTTTGATGATAATCACCCGGGGATTCTGGTGTCGTTTGGTGGTCACAGGGCTGCGGCAGGATTGAAAATTCATAAGAAAAATATCGAGATATTACAAAAGGGACTTAATGATGCGGTAAAGAGCCAACTTGCTGATCAGGATACAACACCATACATTAAAACAGACGGCTCTTTAAAAGCACATCTTAAATCTGATACCTATTACCAGATAGAAGCTCTGAATCCTTTTGGGATAGGTTTCCCTTCTCCCACATTCTCTGATGTAATGACGGCAACGAATGTCAGGGTAGTGGGGAAAAATCCGGTTCATCTTTCCATGAAACTTGATGGTATCAAAGCCATACAATTTTATGCTTTAGATAATCCTAATGATCCATTACAAATTAATTCTAATGATAAAGTAGACGTAATTTATTCACTCAGTATGGATGAGTGGCAGGGAAGGAGAAGCTTGCAATTGATAATAAAAAGAATATCAAAAAAAACATAATGATAATACCATATGATAAATTAAGCCCGGAAGCGCTTCAGGCACTCATAGAAGAATTTGTCACTCGTGATGGAACCGACACGGGATATGAGAAAAAATCAATTGAAAATGATGTGGCAATGGTAAAAAGACAACTAAAAAGAGGCGATGCAGTCATAGTTTTTGATCAAAGAACCAAGACCAGCAATATTGTTCCTAAAGATCGTTTAAAAGAATTTTAAGCCAAAGTGATTACAAAGGATATTGATACGATAGGGCGGCACAAAAATAAGGGACAGCTCAAATGAACTATCCCTTAAGAAGGAGGTGTATGAGAAAGTATATTCTCAACGATGTTGGCTTCTCTATATGCCGTTATTAACCTCGGTACACACCTTTTTTTTAATTTATAGTTGTGGATGACCGGTGGATAAGATGCACGTGCATCAGAGAAGCCTAAATCATTAATATTGCAAAAAGCCTGCCAAAAAAGATTGAAAAGAATAACTATATTAAATATCAAATAGTTACATTTATTAAACAGATTTTCAGTCAGATGGAATTGGTCAGTAATGTCAAATTGTGCATCAGGGGGTGTCAGAAACTTGGCAATTATTATTCCTTAGAAACTGCCGTTTTTCAAGGTTGGAAAGGAACTGAAGGAGCAGGGTAAGATTAGGAGTGTGGGTTAAATAACTCCATTTTTCCGAAAAAATAAGTTTCTTCTACAGAATCACCCGCCTTAATCTCTTATCCTTAAATGAAAATATTTGAAGTTTCGGCTACCCTATGTTATTCAATAATTAAAACTACGGATTAAATAACAACGGAGAGGCATCCAATGACCCTTGCCATTGAAAAAGAGTTAGCGCCCTTTACAGTAGGCTCTGATGGTGTGGTGCGCATCGGCAAAACCCGCGTAACACTTGATACAGTAGTTACAGCTTTTTTGGAAGGGGCTACGGCTGAAGAAATTACTCAACAATATCCTACTCTGGATCTAGCCGACGTCTATTCAGTGATTGGTTACTATTTGCGACGACGACCGGAAATAGACGATTATTTGCAGGAGGAACAACGGCGGGCAGAAACAGTTCGAAAGCAAAACGAATCACGCTTTGATCCTCACGGTATTCGAGACCGTTTGTTAGCAAGAAGTCTGGAAGGTGAATGGGATAGGCAGATACGTTATTTGCCGTTACGATAAGAACGTATAAAACAAGATGGATGGATCAGGGTGAGCCCAATTAAGAGCTTCACCCTGTTTTTTTTGGAATTTACTTTTCGGTACTCCGGTGATCTATCGGAGATAACACAGGTTGAACTGCACAGCCAACGCATTCCCTACAGCTTGTTGCAGGGTTCTTCAAAGGTTATAGACTTTAGGTGAATTTTAAGCAAGCTCTGCACGAACGTAGTCTTCAGAATGTCTCCGAATAATTTTAAGCTGACCAAGACAATTGCATGCCGACAGTAAAATAATTGCACCTTGCTTCTGCCATTTCTCGGAAATTGCCTGAGATCTTAATCGAGCACTAATAGCCGTAGTGCTTGTTAACGCTCCGAATAACTGGCTGGTAAAGAAGCGCAGTGGGATTGCCAGTCTGAGTTGATACGGTTAGGC
>JAQBHK010000088.1:0-4530 GCA_032127815.1 Desulfobacterales bacterium | reverse complement strand
CACTACCTCCTTCAACCCGGTGCTGACTTCCACATACCAGTAAATGTACAAGGCCAAGGATGTGGCCAGGGCCAGGGTAGAGAAAATAAACACAAGGACCGGATGAAAAAACCATTTTGTTCTATCAATAATAGTTTCCATGAGTCTAAGTCCCTTTTTTGCGCTGTGGTTACAAAGTTTTTAAACACATATAACAATTTTAATCAATCTAACACCCTAATTGAGCCAAAGGCCAAATTCAGGGCTCCGGACCTTGCGTAAATTCAGATTCACCGTATTTTAATGAAGAATCGACACCTTCATATCACGTTGAAATTACGTATACAGGTCAGAGTCCTGAAATTGGGCCGGGGTCGGGGATCTGTATTTGGGGGTCAGCGAGAAATGTAAAACTTTTGTAAAACCCGGAAACAGTCCTGTCATTTTGGCACCATATTCATTATTAGAAAAAACAATCGCATTACACTTTTTTCGAATTCACAACAACTTAAAAGAATGAGCCCATGATACCTGCCGAATTAAAAATAGGCGATCTGGTTGCCAAGGTTCCGATTATTCAGGGCGGAATGTCCGTGGGGATCTCTCTTTCCGGACTGGCATCAGCCGTTGCCGAAGAAGGCGGCATTGGCGTAATCGGTACCGCCATGATCGGTATGGGGGAATCCGACCTTCACTCTAACGGTCTTGAAGCCAATCTCAGAGCACTGAAAAAGGAAATTAGAAAAACCCGTGAAATGACCCAAGGCATTATCGGCGTCAATATCATGGTAGCGTTAACCAATTATGCCGACATGGTGAAGCTCTCGATAGAAGAAGGCATCGACATTATTTTTTGCGGAGCAGGCCTTCCTTTGGATCTGCCCATGTATCTCACCAACGGCTCTAAAACCAAACTCGTCCCTATCGTATCTTCGGACCGGGCTGCCAAGGTCATATGCAAAAAATGGCTCTCCAAATTCAATTATCTGCCGGACGCTCTGGTTGTGGAAGGGCCCAAGGCCGGCGGGCATCTCGGTTTTAAAATGGAACAGATAAATAATCCTGACTATGTCCTGGAAAAAATCATCCCCCAGGTTATTGATGCCGTCAAGCCCTTTGTTGAAGCACACCAAAAGGATATTCCGGTAATAGCGGCCGGAGGGGTTTACAGCGGAAAAGATATTTATAAGTTTTTAAAGATGGGGGCGGCCGGTGTGCAGATGGGGACCCGTTTTGTCGCCACCCATGAATGCGACGCCGCCATTGAGTTCAAGCAGGCATTTGTAGACGCCCAAGAAGATGATCTGGTGCTGATTAAAAGCCCGGTGGGCCTCCCCGGCCGGGCGGTTCGCAACAAATTTATCGAAGACATAAGCCTTGGCGTTCGAAAGCCGTTCAAGTGTCCCTATCACTGTATTAAAACATGCGATTACAAAAACAGTCCCTACTGCATTTCTTTTGCCTTGATCAACGCCAAGAAAGGCAAACTGAAGCACGGGTTTGCATTTGCCGGCACCAATGCCTATCGGATAGACAAAATCATTTCGGTGAAAGCCCTGATAACATCGTTGTTGCAGGAGTACGAACAAGCAAGTAAAGATTAAAATAAAATCGTATTACGATTTTATATACTGTTTCCGCAGTTCCTTTTTATCGATTTTGCCCACACTGGTTTTGGCGATGGCATCAGTAATAACAATGGTATCCGGAACCCCGTACCCGGGTATGGTACCGTTTTCGACAAACGTCATATAAAACGCTTTGAGATCACCCTCTAAAACCTTTGTCTTGTATTCTTCTTTTAACACCACCAGTGCCAGCGGCCTCTCGCCCCATTTTTCATCGACAACACCGATTACGGCGGCTTCGCTCACCGCCTCGTGCTGACTGATAATATCTTCCAGCTCAAGGGATGAAACCCACTCTCCACCGGTCTTGATCACATCTTTAAGCCGGTCGGTGATCTGCAAATACCCTTCGGAATCGACATGTCCGATGTCCCCGGTATGCAGCCAACCGCCTTGCCATAACTCTTCGCTCTTTTCAGGCTCTTTCACATACCCTTGCGTAAGCCAGGGTGCTCTGACGACGACTTCACCGGCGCTTTGGCCGTCATGGGGCAGCCGATTACCTTGCGGGTCAACAATTTTAAGGTCCACATTGGTGACGGGAAGCCCTGCTTTGCAACGCATGGCAATCTGTTTGTCGAGCTCCCAGTCCAGCATGTGCGGTTTCAAGTTTGCCAGCGTCAGCACCGGACAGGTCTCAGACATACCGTATCCGGTAAAGACATTGATGCCATGCTCAAGAGAGGCTTTGCAAAGGCCTTTGGAAAGTGCCGAACCGCCGATGGAGTCCGCTCAATCGTTCTGGTTGCCATTTTTAATCTCCTTTCGACAAATCCGGTTTATAATAAATGGATAATCTAAAAAATCGATTGTTGCAGAAAACCGGGCAACAATCAACCTGGACTTCCCTTCAGCATGGGTGTTAATTTACTTTGGATTTGTTATTGTCGAGAGTCAAAAACTTGACATCTCGACAAATTTTCCACCAAATGCAATTTGCTGCGAACGCGACGCTTAAAGTGCTGATGTGCTTTGCTTCCCCCAACATCCCCTTTTGACAAGCCTTTACCGGAACACATTTTGGGCCATTTCGATAAATCGCCTCTGGCACGATTCCTGCTTTGATAATCTGACGGTGAAGTATTTTTCTTTGCCAAGCTCTATCAATACGATCAGGAGGGCCAAGAATGCAAAATTTAGTAAGCCCCGAACAGGAAACCTCGAATGTGGAGCCTTCTATCTCCGACATCTGTCCTGCCACCGGCTTGCCTGTCATTCACAGGCCTGAATGGACCGACGTCCATTTCGGCAAAACCTACCGGGCAACTATCCGTATTATCGGGGCCAGCATTCTCTGGGTACAGGCCTCCGGATCTGTTACCCTGTCCGAGGCTGAAGAGAGTTTAAAACTTACCCAACAAGTTCTGACCGAAACCATCACAGACAATCGACCCTATGTACGCATAAATGACTGGTCGGACCTTAAGGGCTTTTCTTTAAAAGCGCGAAAATGTTTTGTCGCCTATTTAAAAAAATGTGAGGCGCTGTCAGGGATGATCTTTTACGGCGCTTCCCCCATATCCAGGATGGGCATAAAACTTGCCAACCGGCTTAATATCTTCAAGTTTGATGCCTATATTGTTGATACGTATTCGGAGGCGGTCAATCTGGCCCTTGAAATCCTTTCACGTGTTGCGCCTACCGAAGACAAACTCATTGCAGCCGCTTCCGGTAAGACCTCTTTCGTACAAGATGCCTTGCCGGCAGACCAAAAATCGATTTGCCATGTTACAGGTTTGCCCATAACTACCAGGCCCGAATGGACCGACGTCCATTTCGGCAAAGATTTCCGCGTAACTGTCAGCACCATAGGGGATGGTATTGTCTGGATACAGCCTTTTGGATATGCTACCCTGCATGACACGGAAAAACTTTTAGAATTAACACTTCAAGTAACCACCGAAGCCCTTGCCGAAGAACGTCCCTATGTTCATATTTCTGACTGGTCGAACCTCCGGGGCACTTCATTAGACGGCCGCAAATGTTTTATCGAAAACATGAAAAAACGTGAGCGCATCCGGGGTGTGATCTACTATGGTGTCTCTCCCATGCTCAAGCTGAGCATCAACATTGGCAAGCGGCTCAACCTCGTTAAGTTTGATGTTGATATAGTTAAAAATTATTCAGAAGCGGTCACTCTGGCCCTTAAAAAACTCTCACATGGAACACCGGCAGAAGACCAAACGGTTAAGGCCGCTTGCAATCAAAAAAATATCGTCAAAACTGTTTTACCCACAAACATTGAATCCATTTGTCATGTTACCGGCTTGCCGATTATTGCCAAACCCGAATGGACCGATATCGATGTTGCCAAAGATTATTCCGTATCGTTCAGCATCATCGGCAATGCCATCCTGTGTACTGCCCCGCGGGGCATCCCCGGTGCTGTGGGCATTCGCAAACAGATTGAGGTGCGTGAAAAGGTTTTACGGTCGGCCAATCTGTGGGGAAAAAGGTATGCAGAGCTTCGGGATTACCGCGGGCTGGACGGCAAACCTCCAAAAGAAAGCCGCCTGATGTTAACCGAGTTAGTACTTAAAGAGGCCAATGACGGTAACCTTTTAGGGTTTTGGGTTTATAATACGCCGTTAGCGGTTAAATGGATGTTCAATGTCGGCGCCAAATTGTTCCCATCTCCTGCTCACGTGGCAGCCGTTGCTGATTACAAGACAGCTGTAGAAAATGCCGTTAAGGTTCTTGAAGAACGTGGAATCGATGCCGGCGCCAGACAATATTCGAGATTTACAAAGGATGATTGGAGTCTTGAACTGGAGGATTACGGCATTAGCTTCGAACTGATCGGAGACGATATTATCTATACGATAACCTATGGAACTTTGAAGGAAGCTTATGTAGATCAATTTTTCAACCTTTGCCAAAAAGTCCTTGATGAAGCGGGGTTAACCGCCAAAGGATACTACTA
>JAQBHK010000087.1:0-8122 GCA_032127815.1 Desulfobacterales bacterium | reverse complement strand
CAGCCGGCTTGCCACCGGATGTTTGCTCAATATGGCCCGGATGTCATCCATGGGCTGATTCAAATCGATGCGCACGGCCTCTTTTTCCGGCAATTGGGTCTGCGGCAAATATTTAGCAGGATCTTTTTCCAGCTTTTCGAGGAAAATGCCTGCACGTGTAATTTTGGCCTTGATATTGCGGTCGGCGCTGCAGCTGACACCCAGGCCGATGGGACATGATGCACCGTGCCTGGGAAGACGGATGACCCGCACGTCGTGGCAGAAATACTTTCCGCCGAACTGGGCCCCGATACCCAGGTTACGAGCAATTTCCAAGAGTTCATCTTCAAGTGCGGTATCTCTGAAAGCCTGCCCCAGTTCATTGCCTTTGACAGGCAGGTGGTCGAGATATCCGGCCGTGGCCAGTTTGACGGTCTTTAAATTCATTTCAACGGAAGTGCCGCCGACCACAAACGCCAGATGATACGGCGGGCAGGCTGCCGTTCCCAGGGACTTCATCTTGTTTTTCATAAACGCGACAAGTTTTTCAGGCGTTAATGTTGCTTTGGTCTCCTGGTAAAGATAGGTCTTGTTGGCTGATCCGCCGCCTTTGGCCATAAAGAGAAAATGGTAGGCATCCCCATTAGTTGCATACAGGTCGACCTGGGCCGGAAGATTGCACCCGGTATTTTTTTCATCAAACATTGTCAGGGGGGCATTTTGGGAATATCTCAGGTTGCCTTCGGTGTAGGCCTTGAAAACACCTTTTGAAAGTGCTTCTTTATCACAAAAGCCGGTCCAGACCTGCTGCCCCTTTTTGCCGATGACAACAGCGGTGCCGGTGTCCTGGCACATGGGAAAGACGCCGTCTGCAGAAATTACCGCATTTTTCAGCATTTCAAGGGCTACATAGCGGTCGTTATCGGAACTTTCCGGATCATCCAGAATCTTTGCCAAAAGCGCCAAGTGCGAGGGTCTCATCAGATGGGATACGTCTTTAAAGGCTTGTTCGGCCAGCAACGTCAGCCCCTCGGTAGCGATTTTAAGTATCGGAGCATCTTCAAACATTCCTGCAAAAACATGCTCTTTGGTCAACAGCCGATATTCTGTCGTATCTTCACCCAAAGGAAACATATCCTGATACGCAAATTCTACCATTTAGGACCTCCATTATTAAGATGAATTCGTCAAAACTCGAATTCATCACAGTTTAAATACCTAACATTACATTATCCTGTCTTTCAATAACTTTACGGATGATCGTTGCCAATTTGGGAGCGGCATGGTTGGCCACGGCCATGATCTCTTCCAGCACTGCGGGAGCCGGCGCATCCGGGTCATGCACGTTGGTGATAATTGACAGGCCCAGAACCTGCATGCCGGCATGCACCGCCGCGATGACTTCCTGCACGGTTGAAAAGCCGACCGCATCGGCACCGATGGTCTGCAAGAAACGAATTTCAGCCGGTGTTTCCAGAGATGGGCCTTTGAGGCCGGCATATACCCCTTTGTGCAGTCTGATACCGGCATCCTGGCCGGCATTTTCTGCAAGTGCTATAAGCTTTTTGTCATAAGCCTCCGTCATATCAGGGAATCTGACGCCCCAGCTCTCTTCATTAGGCCCGACCAGAGGATTTGAACCGGTCAGGTTGATGTGGTCGGCGATGATCATCAGATCCCCGGTTTGCAATCCGGGGTTAAGTCCGCCGGCGGCATTAGAGAGGATCAGGGTTTTAACACCTAACTCCTGCATAACCCTGACAGGAAGGGTAACTTCAAGGGGCGAGTAGCCTTCATAAAGATGAAAGCGGCCCTGCAGGGCAATAATCGGCGTGTCTCGTATGCTGCCGAAAAGAAGTTTCCCGAAGTGGCTTTCCACCGTAGTGGCCGGGAAATGGGGGATATCTTTGTACTCCAAAGACAAAGATATGTCCAGCACGGTTGCACTTTCGCCCAGGCCGGTGCCGGTCAGCAGGCCTATTTTGGGTAGATTTTCAATATGATCCTTTATAAATTGCGCTGCTTCAACGGCTTTGTGCTTATAATTTTGCATAGCTGCGATATTAATCCAGGGTTTTGATGCGGTCAAGAAAACAAATGCGCTTGCTTGCGCGCACATCGCGTTTAATATGAGCAATGCAAGAGGTGACTTTTCTACAAAAAGTGTTATTATACTGAACAACAACCTGTTATACTATAAGAGCACGCAAAGGATACTTTTATGGCAACAGAAGAAGGTGTGGTTTTAAGGATCGACTCTGACACTGCCTGGGTAAAAACACAAAAAACAAAAGCCTGCGAAGGGTGTTCGTCCCGGGGAGCATGCAGTACCATGGGCGGTGGAGAAGATATGGAAGTGCAAGCCGTAAATGCCGCCGGCGGGAAGGTCGGCGACCGGGTTGTACTCAGTTTCGACACATCCTCATTATTAAAAGCTTCTTTTCTGCTTTATGTCTTTCCGATAATATGCATGCTTGTGGGGGCTTTTGCCGGCACGCAGGTGGCGCCGGCAGTGCATTTAGATACCTCAATCGTTTCGGCAATCTGCGCCTTTTTGTTTTTTGGATTATCTTTTTTATTTGTCAAATCAAAAGGTAATCGCATGGCTCAAAAAGATGAATACCGCCCCAAAATCATTAGGATCTTAAAGCAGCGGTAATCGGGTCTACAACGGGTATAACATCCCTTGCGTTTCAATTTGATCCCTGCCATTCAGGCGATAAATCCTGTGACAAGGAGATATCAAAAATGAACCAAACCAGTGCAACCTTCGGACGGCCGTTTTATCGATTCAATTCGCATGTATTTTCATTATATTTAGCAATTTTAATAATTTCCAGCTTGGTTTTTCTGGCTGCCTGCGGGCCGCAAAAAATGTCTTTGAAAGAAGCCGAGCAGGTTACGGTTGCCATGCAATCCGAGGCCTTTGTGCCCCCGCCGCGCAGGATCAACGATATTCTGGACATGTTGAACCAGCCCGGACAGTTCGATGCAAGCATCACCGCCGCTATCAAAACCAAAGCCGATGCCTTGGCCCCGGATACGGATAATGCGACAAAACTCGCCATGTTCTACCGGGAAAGAGGTGTCAATGCCCGTGAACTGGGGCGTTATCAGCAGCAGCTGGAAGATTTGCACACTGCTTTGCAATATTTGGCCAAAACAACAGGGCTAGATGACAAATCTAAAGCGCGCATCCTGTTTGATGCCGGGGTAGCCGAAGCTGTTGCCGGCAACTTCCAGCGCGGAGTCGATCTTTTTCAGCAAAGCATCAAAACACAGCCGCGGGATTATAGTTATTATACGCTGGCCTGGCTTTATTTTGAGAGCGGTGATTTTAAAGCCGGGGAAGAGGCCACAAAAGCCGGCCTGATCCTGGCCGATGAACTTATGGATAGAGCTAGAAAGCATAATAATAACAGATGGTTAATCTCGCTACGGATCAACCGCGACCGCTTAAAGGCCAATCTGCTCGACTCTAAGGGGTTGCATGCCGAAGCCGAGCCTTTGAGGCGAGCCTGTCTTGACCTTATGCGCCGGTCCTTCTTCCGGAAAGAGCATCCCTGGGTATATCTGGCACACAGGGGTAAACTGGCCCTCAATCTCGCTAAACAGGGGCGGCTGGTCGAAGCTGAATTCGAGGCCCGGGAATCTTTGAAGGAAGCGTTGGGCCACGGGGGCAAAGATTCAGGGTCTACCGGAGAAATTGTTAATAGGCTCGGCTATATCCTTTTGCTGCAGGGCAGACCTGGGGAAGCGGAGAAGGTTATCCGTGCCGGAATCCATATCATCAAAGCATCCGGCTTGCCTGATGATTGCCAGCTTATGGGTGATGTAAAAAAGATGCTCGGGATGGTGTTGGTGGCCAAACATGATTTTAAAGAGGCGCAAAAGCAATTTGAAGATATACAAAAGGATTTAAAGGGCAACCAGTACTACTATCAAAAAAATATTGCCCTTAATCCCGCAGCTATTATCGCGCTGATAAAAACCGGTCATGCACTACAGGCCATGACGCCGATTGAAACAGCTTACAAAAATTACAATCAGAAACTCGGTAAAGATAATTACCCGGCGGCGCAGATGCTGGCCTTAAAAGGCATGGCCAACGCGGCCTTAAAAAATACCCGCCAGGCTATCGATGACTTTTCTAAAGCTTTCCTGGTATTATTCAAGAAAAAAACCGGCAGCAATATTAACTTTCTAAAAAAACAGTTCCTTGATATTTACACTGAATCTTATCTGAACTTATTGAGCGAGATTTATCAAAGCCAAAATGAAAAAGAGTTCGGTATTGATGTGTCCGCAACGAGCTTCAAGCTGATCGAAGAAATTAAAGCCGGCAGCATTCAAAAGGCGCTGGGTGCCAGCGGCGCCAGAACAGCGGCTATTGATCCGGCCCTGGCGGAGATTGTACGCAGGGAGCAGGACGCCCAGCGGCAGATCAGCGCGCTGCAGGAAACGCTGTCCAACGCGCTGGCCGCCCCGCCGGATCAGCAAAATCCAACAGCGCTGCAAGACCTCAAAGCATCTATTGATTCCCTGCAAAGAGCACGCACCGCACTTTTCGATGAAATCCAGGTGCGCTTTCCGAAATACTCAGATTTTACCGACCCGCAGCCGGTTGATTTCGCGGAAATTCAAAAAAACCTCAATGCCAAAGAGGCCTTGATCGCTATTTATCCTGCCGCAAAACATACGTTTGTGTGGGCGATTCCCAAGGCGGGGAAAGAGGCCTTTGCCGTTGCTTCCATCAGCGATAAAGAGCTTAAGCAAACCGTCAGCCGTCTGCGGGAGGCCCTGGACCCCGGGCCGAGACGGTTCGGAGATATTCCGGATCTGGACATGGAAAAGGCCCATGGCCTGTACAGGCAGTTTTTAATGCCGGTTGCAAAGGGATGGCAAGATGCCGAAGATCTTCTGGTGGTGGTATCCGGGCCGCTGGGCACTATTCCGCTATCAATCCTGCCGACGGCACCGGTTAAACTTGGGCCGGCGACCGATCTGATGTTCGGTAATTACAAAGAAATTCCCTGGTTGGTCAGAAAAGCTTCCATTACCCGCATCCCGTCGGCAACCGCTTTTGTCGCCCTGCGGTCGACTCCGCAAGGGTCGCCGGATCGCAAGGCCTTCGTCGGGTTCGGCGATCCGTTCTTTAATCTATCGCAACTGGCCCGGGCCGAAAAAGCAACAGAGACAAAAAAGGTGCTGTTGGCCAGCCGGGGAGGCAGGCTGCATGTACGGGGGATACGGGTAACCGAAAAAGGCACTCTCGATAATGAAAAGATTTCGTCCGTCAACATCGGCATGTTGGGCCGGCTGCCGGATACTAAAGAAGAAATCGAAAGTATTGCCGCTGCCATGGGGGCTGATCCGGTCAGCGATGTCTTTGTGGGCCGGCAGGCCACCGAGCACAAGGTGAAAACCATGGACCTGGCTGACCGGCGCGTGATTGTCTTTGCAACCCATGCGCTGGTACCGGGGGATCTGGATGGGTTGCATCAACCGGCCATCGCCCTTTCAGCACCATCGGTTACCGGCGAAAATGACGACGGCCTGTTGACCATGGAAGAAGTCTTGAAGCTGAAGCTGAACGCAGACTGGGTCGTATTATCCGCATGTAATACCGGGGCGGCCGAAGGGGCGGGCGCGGAAGCCCTTTCCGGCCTCGGGCAGGCATTTTTCTATGCCGGCACCCGTGCTATGCTGGTTAGTATGTGGCCGGTTGAAACCACCTCGGCCAAAAAACTGACCACCGGCCTGTTTCAGCTGCAAAAGGAGAACAAATCGCTATCCCGTGCCAGGGCTTTGCAAAGATCGATCCTGCAACTGATCGATGCTCCCGGGCTGAAAGATCAGGAATCCGGCATGCTTGTTGCCAGTTATGCCCATCCTCTTTTCTGGGCACCATTTATTATAGTTGGTGACGGCGGCGGTATGCATTGAAGGAGAGCATATGACACTTGAAACCTGCATTTTTCCTAAAACTGCTCCACCAGCATCTTATTACTGTCCCGCAACCAGCATCAACGACCGAAACAGACAGTGAAACCTCTCTGTTTTTCTCGTTATTCTTTGAAAATCCAATTGCTTACATATGGATAAGTTTTTGTATAGTACCGGAGGAATCTGCCGATTGTAGCAGAAAGCCGTTTATTACTTGAAATGCCTTTGCGGGGTTAGCTTGCCGCCGGAAGTCTAACCCGGATGGCAGCCCCTTGGTTTACTTCACTGTCTGCTGTGATCGTTCCCTTGTGGGTTTGGATGATTCCATGACATATCGACATCCCCAGGCCCGTGCCTTTACCCATCTCTTTGGTAGTAAAGAAAGGGACGAAGATCTTTTCTTTTTCTTCCGGGTTCAATCCGATGCCGTTATCGGCAAAACAGACCTCGATGGCCGGGATATCCGCCTGGGGATCCGAGTTTGCGGTAATGCGAAGCATTTTCCGGTAATCCATGTCCTGTGCTTGGTTGCCCCCGAGTCGTCTTGCTTTTTCATCCAGAGCATCCCGAGCATTCCCGATAATGTTTATCCAGACCTGTTCCAGTTGATACGGTTCCCCGAGGACTTGGGGCAAATCAGCGGCAATGGAAAGGTCAACTCCGATTCCACGCAGCTTTAACTGCGTCTGAAGCAAATCCAGAGCCGACTGAACGGTTGTGCCGATATCCACGAGTGAAAACTCCACCGTGTCCTGCCGGGCAAAGGCTCGGACGTGGTCGATGATCTTGGATATTCTCTTGACGGACAGGGTAATGTCTTTCAGTCCGGACTCGATTTCTTCATGGGAAAGTTGTTTTCGATCCATCAGTTTTTGAAAAGTTTTAGCGACCAGTGCTATCCCGGATAGAGGCTGATTGATCTCGTGGGCAATGCCCGTTGCCATCTCTCCGAGTGTGGCCAGTTTCGATGTTTGGAAAAGCTGTATCTGGGTTTGGTTCAATTCTCCGGTCTGTACATCAATCCTGGTTTCAAGTATTTTTCGGGCTTGTTTCAAGGCCTTGTTCTTTTCACCTAATTCTTTGGTACGAAGCGCCACCTCATGTTCCAAGTTGTCATGGGAGAGATGTAACGCCGACAGGGCCTGGTTTCGAATGCGGTCGCTCTTTATTACCCGACTCCAGGCAAAACCGATCCCGAAAAGCCCCAACATCCACAAAAAGACGTGGACCAGGGCAATCTCCCGGACGCTCGTCTTTTCCAATGCCAGCAACTGCGTCAACGGCACTGAAACGCTGACGCCGCCACGCAAATCCCCTTCCCGGTACCCCTGATTTCCGTGACATTTCAGGCAGGCCGCCGTGGTAAACATGGGACGCATCAAACGAAGATGTGATTTGCCGTGGACCGGCGAGACCCGGACAACTTCTTTGACTCCCTGTTCAAACGCCATCAGCGCGTCCCGCTCCCAGGTATCGGGCTCATTTCCCGACCGAAGGGGTTTTAAACTCGTGATATGGCTTTTAATACCGTACATTTGAGAAAAATCTTCGGATAGCCGCCGTATCATGTAAGCGGGATTGATTAATGTCAATTGCCGACCGGAAGGGGTTGTAATGTCTCGTTCAGGGATGTGGGCGAGATATGGAATTGGCGGTGTTTTTTCAGTGGCAGGCACATAGATGCCGCCATGTTGCGCCGCCCAAAAACGAAAAGCCTGGTCTTTATTGAAGTAGGCAACCGCCTCGCCGTAGGCAATAACCTGTGTTTTATGTTGAATATGTTTGATATTACCTATCAACGACACCGCAAAAACGACTGTCCATGCCACGCCGAACATCCAGACGTAGTGTGCTGTTTTGAGTTGAGGCGTATGCTCTTTGCGAATATCGGGCTTATTTGTCATTCATTAATCCGGCCGTGATGCTTCATCGTCTATGATAAGGATGCGAGCCATGGTTTATCATTTTTCCTGATTTAGCACTTCGCGTATTTTTTTTGCGAGTTCACTCATAACCACCGGCTTCATCACGAAACCACGAATGCCAAACTCCTTTGCTTTTGTGTTGTCAATCTTGGTACTGAAGCCGGTACAAATTATTACAGGAATATCAGGTCTTATCTCTAAAAGCTTTTGTGAAAGCTGAACACCGGTCAAGTTCGGCATGGTCATGTCGGTAATTACAAGGTCAAAATTGT
>JAQBHK010000086.1:0-5981 GCA_032127815.1 Desulfobacterales bacterium | reverse complement strand
ATACGGCCTACTATCTGCCGGTTATCTACTCACTTCTCGGTCTCAAGGTTGAAACCCTTGAGGACATGAAAAAACCGCTGGATTTTGCCCGCGGCCTCTTGCCGCCCCATGTCAAGAACGTCAATCATTTGCCCTATCTCGGGCCCCTGCTGGACGCCGGCATGGCGACCCTTTTTGCCTTTGAAATTCGCGAGGCCCTGCGGTATCTGAATGAACCGGATTTCTATCTGCATTCGGAAGATCCGGACATCGAGGCCGGCAAAATCTGGCTGGGCGCCGCCGACGACACCGTTTTTAGAAAGAGAGGCGTTGAATTCGTGGATGGTTCAGCCCCCGGGTTTGCCGCCATTGTCGGAGCCGCCCCGAACCCTGAAATTGCCAAAATGATTGTGGAGGATTACCAGAAACGCAGCCTTTATATTTTCCTTGCGGCCGGTCACAACGACACCAGCGTGGCCCAGCAGCTGATTGAGGCCGGTGTTCAGATCGGCTGGAATACCCGCATCGTCCCGTTCGGGCCGTATATTTCTTCGGCCATATTTGCACTCGGGTTTGCCAACCGGGCGGCCATGGCTTTCGGCGGGGTTCAGCCGGGTGATTACAAAAAGATGCTCCTGTACAACAAGAACCGGATTTTTGCATTCGTCAACGCCCTGGGCGAAGTCGGCACCGAATGGGGTGCGGCTGCGGCCGGATGCGTCAACTGGGGTTTTCCGACCCTGGCGGACACCGACATTCCCGAAATCCTGCCCACCGGCATCTGCACCTATGAACACGTGGTGGCCAATGTTCCCCATGATGAAATTGTGCAGCGATCGGTTGAAGTCAGAGGGCTCAAGGTCACGGTTTCCACCATTGACATTCCCTGCGCCTTTGGCCCGGCCTATGAGGGCGAACGCGTCCGGGGGGCTGACCTGTTATGCCAGATGGGCGGCGGCAAAACCCCGTGCACCGAGCTGGTCAAGATGGCTGAAATGAACGAGATTGAAGACGGCAAGGTCGAAGTCATCGGTGATGATCTCGACAAGGTAAAGGCCGGCGACAACATACCCCTGGGCATCTATGTTCAGGTTGCCGGGCGTGAGTTCCAGGCGGATTTTGAACCGATCCTGGAGCGCCAGATCCATCACCTGATCAACTACATTCAGGGGGTCATGCATATCGGCCAGCGTGATATCGCCTGGATCCGCGTGGGCAAGGGCGCCTTTGAAAAAGGCTTTTTGCTCAAGAATATCGGCACGGTCCTGCATGCCAAGTTCCACCAGGATTTCCAGAAGATTGTGGACAAGGTCCAGGTGACGCTCTATACCAAAAAGGCCGATGTCGAGAAACTGACGAAACGGGCGCGGCAAGAGTACAAGCAAAGAGATGAACGGGTTGAAAAGATGACGGACGAGGCCGTGGAAACCTATTATTCCTGTACGCTGTGCCAGTCCTTTGCACCCAGTCATGTCTGTACGGTCAGCCCGGAGCGGACCGGCCTTTGCGGTGCCTATAACTGGATGGACTGTAAGGCTTCTTTTGAAATCAACCCCACGGGACCGAACCAGCCGATCGAAAAGGGTGAAGTCCTTGATCCTGTTCTGGGTCAATTTAAAGGGGTCAATGATTTTGTCTCCAAAGCCTCGCGTGGAGCCGTCACCCATTACAACTTTTATTCCATGGTGCACGACCCCATGACCACCTGCGGATGCTGTGAGGCCATCGCGGCCTTGCTGCCGACGTGCAACGGTGTCATGACGGTCGGCCGGGAATATACGGGTGAGACCCCCTGCGGTATGAAGTTTACCACTCTGGCCGGTGTCATGGGCGGAGGGGCATCTTCACCCGGTTTTGTGGGCCATTCCAAATACAATGTTACCCAGCGCAAGTTCCTCACCGGCGACGGTGGCCTGCTGCGGATGGTCTGGATGCCCAAGGGACTCAAGGAAGAGCTCAGAGACCGGCTTGTCAAGCGCGGTACCGAGCTGGGCTATCCCAACTTAATCGATATGATTGCCGATGAGACTGTGGGGATCAGTGAGGAAGAGATTCTACCCTTTCTTGAAAAAGTAGGACATCCGGCACTTTCAATGGACCCGATCATCGGGTAAAGGCTGAAATTTGTAGTCAGGGGCGGGAGCTGCTCCCGCCCCTGCCGATGATTATGGTTGGATCTATAAATCAGGAGGCCAAACTTGCGCAATAACTTGCGTATTGAGTTTCAAATCGATAAAGGAGACAATTATGGCATTAACCGGTATTCAGATTTTCAAACTTCTGCCGAAAACCAACTGTAAGGAGTGTGGCGTTCCCACCTGCCTGGCGTTTGCCATGAACCTGGCATCCGGTAAGGCCGAACTTGACGCCTGCCCGTATGTATCTGACGAGGCCAGGGAACAACTTGCAGAGGCTTCAGCACCACCCATCCGTCCGGTTGCCTTGGGAAAAGGCGTCAGAGCAGCCAAGGCCGGCGGAGAGACGGTGCTGTACCGTCATGAAAAGACCTTTTACAACCCGACCCCCATTGCCGCTATGGTCGGCTCCGACATCTCGAAATCCGACCTAAAGACCAAGCTTAAAATTTGGAACGCGTTCCAGTTTGAGCGGGTCGGCCTTAACTTAAGACCCGAACTTGTGGCCTTAAAAGACGCTAACGGTGATAAGGATGCCTTTGCGGCCGCAGCCAAAACCATTGCCGAAACCTCGGAATTCAATCTGATATTGATGTCGGAAGATGCCGGGGTAATGGCGGCGGGTATTGCGGCCTGTAAGTTCAAACGGCCGCTGATATATGCCGCTACCGCAGGCAACCTTGATGATTTCGGGGCCTTGGCCAAGGAGCATGATCTGCCCCTGGCCGTCAAAGCCGATTCCGTTGAAGGGTTGGTTCCGCTGACAACCAAATTGACTGAAATGGGTTTAAAAGACCTGGTGATCGACCCAGGTTCCAGAGAAATCAAGCAGTCCATGAAGGATCAGATTGTCATCCGGCGCGCAGCCCTTAAGTCATTGAACCGGGCGCTCGGTTTTCCCACAATTACTTTTCCGTGTGAAATGGCATCCAACCTGGACATGGAGACCTTGATCGCCGCCATGCATATTGCCAAGTACGGCGGCATCGCCGTTCTTTCCGACTTTGCCGGAGAGAGCCTTTTCTCGCTGCTTGTGGAACGGTTGAATATCTTTACCGATCCTCAGAGACCCATGACCGTTACCGAAGGCATCTATGAAATCGGCAACCCGGATGAAAACTCTCCGGTGCTGGTTACCACCAATTTTGCACTGACCTACTTTATTGTGTCCGGTGAGATTGAGGGCAGCAAGGTCCCGACCTGGCTGCTGATCAAGGATTCCGAGGGCCTTTCAGTTCTGACAGCCTGGGCCGCCGGAAAATTTTCCGGTGATGATGTGGGTATGTTCGTGAAAAAATGCGGTATCATGGACAAAATCAAACACAATGAACTGGTTATCCCCGGCTATGCTGCCGCTATTGCCGGTGATGTCGAAGAGGAACTGCCGGGCTGGACGATTACCGTAGGGCCCAGAGAAGCCGCCCATATCCCGGCTTTTCTCAAAACAAAATAATTGCTAAAAAAGCAGGATGGTTTATGTTTGACCATCCTGCTTCTTCAAGGTACACTATCGACGTAATCGTTCTTTGCAGGTTTAACCTACTGTAATTATGATGGCGGGGAGATGCCCCGGTACTAACAGGCGGTTGCCGATTAAAAAAGGGAGGGTGTATGATACTTTTTGGTGAAAGTTTAAACGTCATATCAACAAAGATCGGCAAGGCGTTCAAGGCGCGTGATCCCAAGCCGATTCAAGAGGAGGCTCTTTTCCAGAAGAAAAAGGGGATGGATTATATCGACATCAACCTGGGACCGGCCAAAAAGGACGGACACGAGTTGATGCCCTGGGTAGTTAAAGTCGTTCAGGAGGTGGTTGACGATATACCGCTGCTTTTGGATACATCTAATGTTGACGCCATCGCAGCAGCACTCAAGGTGTGCAAGCTGCCGCCCATCGTCAATTCTATCATGTGCCGCCCGGAGCGTTATGAAAAGATGATTCCGATGACGGCTGAAGCCGGAGCCGATTTTGTAGCTCTGCTATGGGGTCCTGAAGGGCTGCCGCGGGATGAGAATGAACGCGCCGCCCTTTGCGTCGAACTGCTTTATGCTGCCAACGAAGCCGGTATCCCCAACGAGAAGATCTGGGTGGACGGTATTGTAACTCCGGTAAACATTCAGCAGCCCCAGGCTATCAGTCTGATGGAGTTTCAGGGAATGCTTCAGGATATTGCCCCCGGAGCCAGGAGCACCTGCGGTCTGTCGAACATTTCCAACGGACCGCCCGAACACCTGCGCCCGATTCTTAACCAGACCTACATGGTCATGCTGCAGAAATACGGGATGGAGTCGGTCATCGCCGATCCTCTGGATGATCAGTTGATTGCTATTGCCAGAAACAAACGTCAGGATATCGTCGATTTAATCTATGGTATCATGGACGGCGATAATCCGGATATGGCCGGCCTTACAAAAGAGCTGCAAGATTATGCCAAGACCACCAAAGTAATTCTAGGAACGTCCCTGTACTCTGATTCGTGGCTTGATCTGTAAGCTTAAATTTAGCTAAAACTCAATTAAGTGTTATGCGTTAATTGAGTAAATACCGAGAGCCTCTTCCTTTCACAGGGAGGGGCTTTTTTATTTAGTCCTGAAAAACCTGGCCCTCTGGGCCTCCGGCTCGTAGAGCCTACACCTCGGAGAGCCAAGCCTGTCCCGCATTGCGGGAGTCAGAGATGTCTGGCTATACCTGAAATTAAGCCTTAATCGTAATCTTAATCATACTCATACTCGTAATCAAAAAATTCGGTAGAATTTTTCAATTGCTAAGACCGATTAGGATTACGATTAAGAGTACGAGTAAGAACGCTTGATAAAAGAAAGATGCTATCTTAAAAAAATCGAATAACCGCCGTGCTTTCAAACCTCTCTGAATCCACTTGAAAATGTGTATCACGTCTGTTATTCTTAGTACCCTTGTTCATGCAAGTCGGGACATTTTAAGCGTCTTTTTCCGTTTTATCCAGGTTGGGAGTCTTCGATGATCAAGTCAAGAGCTCTTGAGGTGAATATTGCCGATTATCACGTCGATGTGGCTATCGATGAGAAATATGCAGCTATTCAGGAAGTTATGTCCACATATTACGGCCTGACGGAAGGGTTGAACACTTTTTTAAAAGAGCTTTCGCATCCTTATAAAAACTGGCAGTTTATCGTGCAGGAAGCCAGAGGCTATTCTTTAAATTATTTTCATATTCTAAAAAACCACCCCTCAGGTCCTGCTGCGGCCGCCCTTTTCGTAGAGATATTTGCCGGTGCCATCGACACCGCCGCTGACATTGAAGTAAGAGTCGATGCGGTTGATAATTTTCTGCTCTTTCTTCAGAAAATCATCAAGGAATCCGGTTCCGATATAGTAAAATTCAAGCCGGTCCTCGATAATTCCTTTGATAAAATCAGCAGTTATCAGGATGAAGATTTCTTTTTGTTTATTAAAAGCTTCTATCAAATAAAAAAACTGGCAGAAGCATTCTTTACCTGTTCAGCGGGGGGTGTTGCAGACTACACGTCACTGAATTCGCTTCTTATAAAATATTTCAAGCATGCATATGCATACTGGCTGAGTGAGGTAGATCCTAAGGACTGGTTTGCCAAAGAGGCCGGCGAGATTGATAAAGCGGAAATTTTCAACAATTTTTTTGGTGATATATCCCACCGGCAAACTCAAGATTGTCAAGCCCGGCTTGAAGATATTGTACAATTTGAAAACAGGGCGTCTGCCGATGTCTTGCAAAGGCTGCTGGAACTGCCCGGATACAACCAGTTTGTGGAAACTTACCGGGAAATTCCTCAAAGACTTCTTGATAAAGGTGCCGATAATGAACGGGGCTACCGCTGGAAACTGATATTTCTTTTTAATATCATGAA
>JAQBHK010000085.1:0-16884 GCA_032127815.1 Desulfobacterales bacterium | reverse complement strand
CTGACATTACTTAACGTTACAACTCAGGGCCAGGATTGGTCTCTTGCATCCATTGGGTGAAAATTTTTTGACGCCTCTATTGGGGCGTAACTTTTGTTGATTGAACCCATTAGGGCTCATCAACCCGGAACCTTGAACGTTGAACCGCTCAACCTAGGTTTTTGTGTGTATTTTATAAAAACATCCTCCAACGTCTCGTCGTCCTCTATTATTGAACGAATCGAATCCTTGACGAGGATTTTTCCGTTGTTCATTATTGCCAGCGTCCGGCATGTCTTTTCCACTTCCGAAAGGAGATGGGAATTCAAGAACACGGTAACACCGTTGTCGCGCTGGCTCTCAAGAATTTTTCTCACATCCCGGATACCGATCGGATCGAGGCCTGTCACCGGTTCATCGAGTATCAACACTTTGGGCCGGCCGAGTAGAGCTGCTGCGAGGCCGATGCGCTGTTTCATGCCCTTGGAATAAGCGGCCGATTTTTCTTTTTCCCTGCCTTGCATGGAGACCATCTCCAAAAGCCGGTCTACTTCCATTAGCGCATCTTTTCCGGACAATCCCGTCAAAGCAGCGTGCCGCCGCAAATATTCAAGCCCGGAAAGGTGCGAGGGGATCATGTGATGTTCGGCCAGATATCCGACCCGTTTGCGTGCTTCGGGGTTGGAAACGGGGATTTCGTCGATCGTGATGCTGCCTGAAGTCGGCCTGATAAAGTCGAGGAGCATGCGGACGACCGTTGTTTTGCCGGCGCCGTTTGGACCGAGCAAAGCAAAATATTCACCCTTCTCGATGCGATACGTTATGTTGTCGACCGCCGTAAATGTACCGAATTTTTTGGTAACGGAATTAAGTGCAATCATTAATGCTTTTTCTTGTCCTGCTTCTCCTTGCGTTTTTCTTTAATGGTTTTTGCCGGCTTTTTTTTCACATCTTTTTTGGAGTCTCTTGGCTTTCCCATTTTATTCCTCCTGAGTAAAACATTGACGTATCAGCCCTAAAACTGCACGGGTTTGGAGTCATTCATTTACAGGCCGCCCAAATGCCCTTTTACGGCTTTATTTGACGCATTTTTTATACGTTTTACCAATTACAGCAAGATGTTCCTGTGGCCTGTTCAGCACTATTTCGTTTATTTCATGATTGAAGGGTTTGTCCCTTCTGGATTTATCCCATCGTTCGTTACCAGCACCTCTTTTTTGCCGAACATTTCGAGATATCCCTTTAGATTATATAATTTAAGACAAATGACGATATCCTCGGGTTCGTTATCGCTGATGAATTCACCGGAAATAGCTATATTATGTTTTGGTTCACCGGTGGGTGCATCAACACGAACCATATATTTATTTGATTCGGAATCCCAAGTGTTTTCAACAGCGCATCCGGGAAACAACTCTTTGAGGTAGTTTTCGATTCCTGACAGTTTGTCCTTTTTGTCCATACGGCCGCCTCCTGGTTTTATAAACCTGTGGAATTATGATTTCGTTAGCAAACTTTGCAAATCTTTAATTTCAAACTTTCAGTTTATCCGCAAGGAATTCCTGAAAACGCTTCCAGGATTTTTTGTCCGCATCTTCTTGATAGCGGTTTCCACCCAAAACGGTAAAAGCGTGCTGTGCACCACCGTAGGTTATCATTTCGTGTGCAATGCCGGCCGATTCCAGTTCTTTAGCCAAATCAGCGAACTGGTCCATGGTAATGTTCGAATCCGCTGAACCATGCATAATCAAAATTTCCCCCCGAGTTTTGGCATAATTTTGTTCTTCCGGTCTCTTTAGGCCGCCATGAAAAGTAGCAAAACCTTTGAGATCTGCCCCTGATCGTGCCAGTTCAAGCACGGCCGCGCCACCGAAACAATAGCCTACAGCGACAGCATTCTCGATCTGGGCGCCCATTTTTTTCGCTGTATCCAAGGCTCCTTTCATCAATGCCCGCATTTTCTCTCTGTTTTTATAGAGTTCTCCGGTATGCTGGCGTTTGTCTGTTACCTCAGTTGGTCGCACTCCAGCACCAAACAGATCCGCAGCAAAAACAGCATAGCCCAATTCAGCGAGCATATTGGCGCGCTTGATCTCATAATCTGTTAGTCCGTCCCAATCATGCATCAGTAACACTAAAGGCGCTTGTTTAGAAGGAGTAATATAATATCCCTCATAAGATTGACCATTAACCTGATACGTAACCAAAGAGCCTGTGGCGTCAAATGCAACCGCCGGCATTACCAAAACCGCAAACACTGAGAATGTGAAAAATAATTTTAAAATCAATTTCAGTGATTTCATTTTTTGTTCCTCCTTTTGTCATAAATCTAAAAAGGAAGTATATTTCGGACTCCTGACAGATTTAAAAAGAACCTAAATATAAAATTGCCCAGGTCAAGAGCTTTTCCCTTATTACGAGCTCAATTAGGGTTGTAATACATCATCGGTTTTGCAAATCAGGTTACTTAGTCATCGTCTTCTATCTCGATAGCATTCGCCCCGCATTCATCCGCGGCTCTTCTCACAAGGTCTTTGTATTCCTTCGGTATTTCATCAAATTTAACGGCAGTCATCAATTGGTCTTCATCGTAGGCAAAAACTTCGGGACAGAGAATGTTGCAATTTCTGTCGCCCATGCAATTACTCGTAATTTTTACTTTCATCCTCTCCTCCTTAAACTGAATTTATCGGTTAAGTGAAACATTCTTCCAAAGGGCTAAAATTGGAAAGCCTGCGGCCTGGCACTGAACACATGCTTTGACGCGCTCCTAAACCATAGTCAATTTACCGAACTTTTGCAAAAAAATGCAAGTGTTATCAACAGGAGTAACTTCCTGCACCAACACATTCAGGGACTCGCATGCGCATCGAACGGAATCACCCAGACTAAAAAAGCATTGAAAATAAGCAGTTTACATAGTTTGCATTGAAAATAACGAGTACTATCTGAGTGGAGCTACGGTTTCTAGCCTTTCAAAATCAAACCAAATGGGTCAAGAGCAGACCCCTTAACGCCTCCGTTTCCCTTGACCCCGTTTCCCTAATAGTCTATTAATTTTAAAGGTACAGCCAGATCAACCTCGCCGGGTTCTGAGGACCTGGAAATTCATGCCATATTTAAAGGAAGCACCTATGAACGCTAACGGTATCGCAACCAAAAATTTTACGACGTCCGGGCCGCCGGTCACTATGGTCGGGCTTGGCGGCGAAGGCATTCTGCGAACCCACCAAAGAGACGCCCAGGCTCTCGAGATGATTAAAGCAGCCGTCAAAGAGGGCATCACCTATTTTGACTGCGCCCGGGTGTATGCCGACAGCGAGGTCTACTACGGCTCCTTGTGGCGCGAACATCCCAAGACACGCTCCGGGATTTTTCAGGCCAGCAAATCAGCCCGGCGGGATAAAGACGGTGCGCTGGCAGACCTTGAAGAGACCTTCGAGCGGTTGGGGACCGATTATCTTGATCTGTGGCAAATCCACGATGTTCGCACAGACGATGATCTTAACACGATTTCGGGTCCCGGAGGCGCTTTGGAAGCATTCGTTGACGCCAAATCAGCCGGAAAAGTCCGCTATATCGGCGTTACCGGCCACCATGACCCCGCAATCCTGACCCGGGCCGTAGAGCAGTGGCCTGTGGATGCGGTGATGATGCCGGTCAACCCGGTCGAAGGTGTTTTGGGCGGTTTTTTGACAATCACGATGCCGGCGGCTCGGGCCAAGGGCATGGCGATCATCGGAATGAAAATTATGGGGGCCGGTCATTACATTCATTTGCAATCCGGGTTAACCCCGGAACTGTTGATCCGATATGCATTATCCTGTGACATTACCGTAGCAATCGTGGGGTGTTCATCTGCCGGGGAAGTTGATACGCTGGCGGACACCGGACGCAATTTTAAACCGCTGTCTGCAGAAGAAAGATCACAGCTTTTAAATGCATTCGAGCCGCATGCCAAGCGCCTGGCGTATTACCGCGGAGTTCTTTAGTCCATTGCTGCTCAAAGATAGAATTATCAGCTGCGCTGATGGTATTAACACCTTGACCTGCCCTTTAATGGGTGATCCCGTTGTTTTGCATGGGGCGATCAGGAGGTTTCCGGCCCTTTGGGCTTGCGGATGTAAAACGACAGCAATAGGCAGATGACAATGACGAACAAACAGGCCAAAAAAGCGTTTTTGAACCCTGACAGGGGATAAAGATCGCCAGCGCGGCCGGCCCGATCCAGTATGGCGCCTGTAAGAACCTGAAAAACGGCAACGCCTAGAAAGGGTGCCGGGTTAAGTATGCCGGAGGTCAAACCCATAATTTCCAAAGGTGTGGTTTCCCGGACGATCCCCCACAGTGTGCTTATAAACCCACCCGCAGTAATGCCCATCATCATCAGCACCAAAGCAAGGCCGATGGTTCCCAACGGATTAAAAAAGAAAATGATTCCTACCCAGGTAAGGGAGTACACGGTCAGGATCGCAATCAGTGTGTTGGCTTTGTCAAGTGAAAACCGGTCGGGCAGCCAGCCGAAAAGGGGTGCCCCGATGATCACGCCTGCGGGGATCAGCATGTTCAGCTTGCTGGCAAAGATGTGTTCGATTCCAAGGACAGCCATCAAAAACGGTGTTGCCCACAGCCCCTGCAGGGTTATCAGGGTGCCGTAAATGCCGAAAAAAATAGTCGCAATGATCCAGAATTGTCCGGAAGCCAGCACTTTGACGGCCTTTGTGTTTGAACCCGGATTGCCTCCGGATGCCATGGCATCATTTACCTGAACCGTTTCGGATGGACGAGCGTAATCCCGGGTGAGCAACAGGGTGACAAATGCCAATCCCAGCGTAATCCCGCCGATCAGAAAAAATGTGGGCCGCCACCCCCATGAAACAGCCGCCCAGGCAAGGGGCGTGGTGGCAATCACGGCCCCGATATTTCCCATGGCCATAAGCAGGCCGATCATGGTGGCAAATTCTTTTTTGCTAAACCACAGGGAGAGAGCCTTGACCGCCGGCACGTACACACCGCCCACGCCAAGTCCGATAAGCGCCCGTCCCACCGAAGCCCAGCCGATGCTCGGCGCCATGCCGAAAAGAAAACTTCCTGCTGCGGCCACCAGGGACCAGTAACCGATCACTCGCCGGGGTCCGAGCCGGTCCGACAGGTATCCCACAAGCGGCTGCTCAAAGGCATAGAGATAAAAATACATAGACGACATGAAGCCCAGCGCCGTGGCGTTGGTGTCAAAGGCTTTCAAAAGATCCGAAGCGATGACAGAGGTGGAAACCCGGTGGAAATAGACGAAAAAGTAGACCAGGCAGATGACGGAAAAGACTATCCAGCGGTGGGGATCACGGTAAGGATAGCTGGTGCGCTTTTTCATTTGATTAATTTTATCTGCGTCCTCCAAATCCAATCCTGCCCTTAACCGCCATCATATTCCTGGTAGATAACCTGGCCGCAAGATTTGCAGTGGGAGGCATCTTCATCATGGTAGCGGAGTCCGCACTTCGGGCAGACAGCCTCCTTTTTCGTTGCCATGCGCATCCACTCTTTTACAATCTGGCTGATCTCCCACGGTATGAGGATAATGCCCGAAAGTATCATCAAAACGGTGACCCATTTCCCCGCATCCGACAGGGGAATGATGTCACCAAATCCGACGGTCGTCAGCGCGACGACGGTAAAATAGAACGCATCGCCGAAATTCTTCACATTGGGGTTAAGGTCGCTTTCCACATAGAAAAAGAGTCCTGAAGAAATGAAAAATATCATCAGTATGGTGATAAAGAGCCGCGTGACCTTGAGCAGCTGCGGCGTTATGCTGCCGAAGAAAAAGTCACCGTCTGCTGTGAATCTCAGGAACCTGAATATCCTGAAGGTCCTGAAAGCCCGGATGAATCTGATAAAGCCGATGTCCAGAGTGATGCCGATTAGAGGCAAAAAGATCATTGAAAGTGTGGGCAGGATAGCGATAAGGTCGATGATGCTGTAAATATCCCCAAGCTGCCTGAGCCGGTTCTGTGAGGCATAAAGCCTGGCCACATATTCAATGATGAAAAAAATGACAATGACCACCTCCAATTGCCAGAGCAATTGTCGGGTTGCCTCGGAGACGGGATAGGTCTCGACCACCAGGATAAGGCAGATAAAAAGGTTCAGGAGGATGATGAAGATATCGATGATCTTGCCGAGGGCGGTTTTGCAGTCGATCAGATAAAACTGGAGTGTCTTCCGGAAGGTGTTCGGCATGGAGCTGTTTCCTCTTTTGGGAAAATCCGCATATTTTTTCTTATTCAAATATCAAATGCGGGCAGCAGTTGTCAAATTATGAAGCGTAAGTTCTATTCTCCTGTACGGGTAAATTCCCCCGAATCCATTATTTGAAGAACCCTGCAGCGACTCGACTGCCTTCGACCCTGAGACTTCGGCGTGAGCTCAGTCGAACGCTCAGACCGAAGGGAGTTCGTCGAAGTCAAGCTGCAGAGAATCTTTCACTCTTTTGGAGATGATCCGGAACTTGAAACTGTAAATGCTGTGGCGCGGTATGGCGCAAGGATCGTCGGCGGTTGTGCAATCGAAAAGCCCTAATGGTTATTTATGGTCATTTATGGTTATTGTTTCATTGGGGCGGGTAAATATATTGACAGTAAATATCTAATTATGTAGTTGTATGGAGCAGCAAAAAAAATATTCATGTGATATTAACGACGTTTTATAAAGAAGAATAAACACATATTGTTAACGGAGAAGGACGAGAAAGGTGAAACGAGGGTTAATTGGGGTAATTTGTTTGGCTGTTGCGGTTTATTTCTTGCCGGCCGGCTCTTTGGCTGAAAAACAAGTTTTAACGATGGCAACGACCACCAGCACGGATAATACAGGGCTGCTGGATTATCTTGCTCCGAAATTCACAAAAGCCACCGGCATCGAGTTGAAGTGGACAGCTACAGGCACCGGCAAAGCGCTCAAGCTGGGAGAGAACTGTGATGTAGACATCCTGATGGTACATGCTCCGCCGGCCGAAAAAAAATTCGTGGCCGCTGGCTTTGGTACGGATCGGCGTGAAATCATGTACAACGATTTTGTTATCATCGGGACTGCAAAAGACCCTTCCGGGATAAAAGGAAAATCCATAAAAGATGCATTGCAGACGATAAAAGCGAAACAAGGAATTTTTGTCAGCCGTGGAGACAATTCCGGGACGCACAAAAAGGAACTCTCCTTATGGAAGGCAGCAGACTTGCCGGTTCCGGAAAAAGAAAGCTGGTATGTTCAGACCGGCCAGGGTATGCTGTCGACCATAAATATCGCGGCGGAACGCAACGGGTACACGATGACAGACCGGGGGACCTACATTAAATATGAAGACAATCTTAAAGGGAATCCGCCGCTTAAGATTTTAGTTGAAAAAGATGCGGTGTTGTTGAACCGGTATAGCGTGATTGCCATAGACAAAAAGCATTGTTTGCAGGCAAAATACGACACGGCCAAGCAATTCATCGCCTGGATCACAGGGGCAGAGGCACAGAAGCTGATAAAGGATTTTAAACTTTTAGGGAAACCATTATTTACACCGAATGCGAAAATGTAGCGGACGGTTGGAAATATATATAACCTAGGTTGAGCGGTTCAACGTTCAAGCCCGCCCTGGCGCGATGACCATTATCAAGGAGATCAACCTTCTGCTATTAAAAACATGTGCATTGGATCCAACTTCTTGAAATCAGGTCTGGGCCAGGGGTTCAGAGGTTCAGAGGTTAACCCAGAACGCAGAACCTAGAACCCTGAACCTAGAACCGATCAGTTTAAGTATAATAAAAACCTATAAATAATGCGACTGCAAGTGAGCAATTAATATCGTTACAATTTCATCTCACTGTAGTCGCATTTTTTTACTGTCCTCCAAATTGCCATGAATTTCTTATTAGAAGGATTTTTTCAAGCCTTTAATTTGTTGCTGAGCGGCAATGCCGAAACCTACTCGGCGATATGGGCTACTGTCAAAGTGTCGAGCTATTCCATCGTAAATAGCCTGCTCATAGGGATACCCCTTGGGTTTTGCCTCGGCTATTTCGACTTTAAGGGGAAGAAACCGATCAGGACAATTGTAGATACGCTGATGGCCCTGCCGACAGTCTTTATCGGCCTGATCGTTTATGCATTTCTGACCCATCGCGGTCCTTTGGGAAACTTTGGCCTTCTATTCACCTTGCCCGGTATCGCCATCGGCCAGACGATTTTAGCATTACCCATCGTCATCGGCCTGAGCGCAACGGCAGTCGAAAGTATGGACAAAAAGCTTCGCATTGCCATCCTGTCGATGGGCGCCAACCGGAGGCAGCTCTTTTTAACCAGCTTATGGGAATCCCGGCACGGCATCTTGGCAGGTTCGATTGCCGCCTACGGTCGTGTTATGACGGAAGTGGGCATCTCCATGATGGTTGGCGGCAACATCAAATGGCACACGCGCACCATTACAACAGCGATTGCATTGGAAACCAACAAAGGGCAATTTGGAATGGGGGTTGCCCTCGGTCTTGTACTTTTGGCCATTGCATTTTGTGTTAACCTCTCCGTCTCATTCTTGCGCCGAAGGTAATAAAAGTGACTCTGCCGATCTATGAGATCAGATCTTTAAAACATTTCTATGGGGGAAAAACCGTCTTAGAGGTTGAGCATCTTATCGTTCAGCCGGCTGCAATCATCGGGCTCATCGGTCCGAACGGCAGTGGGAAAAGCACCCTTTTGCGACTGCTGGGCCTGATTGAAAGACCCGGCCAGGGACATATCCTTTACAACGGCCAATTGGTCGAGCCCTTTTCAGATGAGGCCAGATTTCATATCACACTGCTCCCGCAAGAACCATTTCTGATGAAACGCAGCGTATTTAAAAACGTTTCATACGGTCTTAAACTGCGGGGAAATTCCGGTGATATCGCCGACCGGGTAAACGAAGCACTTTCTCTGGTCGGCTTATCCAGCAAAGATTTTGCCCAACGGCCCTGGTATGCCCTGTCAGGGGGTGAAGCTCAACGTGTGGCGTTGGCCGCCAGACTGGCATTAAAGCCCAAAGTCCTCCTATTAGATGAACCGACCGCCAGCGTAGATGCCGGCAGTGCGCAGCTTATTAAAGAGGCAACGCTGCGGGCACGCCGGGAATTGGGCACCACGCTCATTGTTGCCAGTCACGACTGGCAGTGGCTATATGAGATCTGTGATGAGATCCTGCATTTATTCAAAGGTAGAATTTTTGGAAGCGGCCGTGAGACAATAATCTTCGGCCCCTGGCAAAGGTTGGGAACGAAAAAATGGGGGAAAATTTTATCCGACACGCAACAACTGCTGGTTCCGCCTCCCCCCGACCCGGAGGCCGCTGCTGTATTTGATATCTTGTCTGTCAGCCAAGACCGCCCAACCGCTGCGGGTAAGGATGTGGTCCTGAGCGGCACCGTTTCCCGACTCAGCCTGGAAAGAAAAACAGGTCGATTATTTGCCACCATTCTTGTCGGGGATTTCCCTTTCAATGTGGGGTTAGCTTTACAACAGGGCGAGGAGCACACCATATTTCCGGGAAAAACGATATTTATCCGTTATCGCCTTGACCAGATCAAATGGATTTAAATGATGAAATTAATAATCACCGGTAAACCCCCAACTATGCTGGGGAGACTCCCAGAGTTTGACAGTTACAGGATTTGCCGGACTCTGAAGACGGTGATTATTAATTAAAAAATTGCAGCCGGTATGTATCACAGATTGAACAGGTAAACCATCAATCACAGAATCAGGACAAATTCGTGAATGTGAACAAGTTTAAAAACTTACGCATAAGCAGTATTTTACTTCAATATGTTCAGAACGTACAGAGTCTCTTTTTCTCTTTTTCGGCAAATTTGGCATGGATTTTTATGCCGTCCAAGGTCACGCCTTTAAGGGCTTTGAGGACTTTATTGGCCACGGTTTTTTCAACATCAAAGAATGAAAACTCTCTTTTGAGTTCGATGCGGCCGAGTTTTTTGGATGATATGCCCGATTTGTCGCAGACCAGGCGGACGATGGCGCCTTCTTTGAGTTTGTCCAGGAGGCCGACATTCACGAAAAATCGCTGGGTATTGCCTGCCAGGCGGTGTTCGGCTTTGTCTGCCTTTGTTGGGCGTTTTTTGCTTTTCACGTTTATGTCTTCGGCTCCGCGGTAGTAATCGAGAAAGCGGTTGAACTCGGCTGAGACGAATCGACGGATCAATTCTTCCTTACTGAGAGCGGAAAGGGTTTCAAACACCGGAGGAAGGTAATTATCGATTTCTTTTTGGTTGACCTGGGTGGAAACCAGTCGCTCCACCATTGCGTAAAGCTGCTTCTCGCAGACGGCGCGGCCGCCGGGGATTTTTTTATACTCGAACCGAATGCCGCTTATAGATTCCAGTTCTTTGATCCGTCGGACTTCCCGGGTGTTTACCAATACGATGGATACGCCTGATTTACCCGCCCGGGCCGTTCGACCGCACCGATGGGTGTAACGTTCCGGTTCATCGGGGAGATTGTAATTGATGACGTGGGTGATGTCATCCACATCCAGGCCCCGTGCGGCCACATCGGTGGCAACCAGCAGTTGGAGGGTCCGTTCCCTGAATTTTTTCATCACATGGTTCCGTTGCATCTGGGACAGGTCGCCGTGCAGCGGTTCGGCATTGTAACCGTCTTTCATCAGTTTGTCGGCCACCGTCTGGGTCTCTATGCGCGTGCGGCAGAAAATGAGGCCGAAGATATCGGGAATATAGTCGATCATCCGTTTGAGGGCTGCGTACCGATCTTTTTGTTTGACGACATAACAGGCGTGAGAGATGTTATCAGCGGCTTTGTTGGGCGAGCCGGCGGTGATGGTTACGGGACGGGTCATATAGGTGTCGGCGATTTTCGCCGCCGCATCCGGCATGGTGGCTGAAAAAAGCCAGGTGCGCTTGTCTGCGGGGGTTTGTTCCAGAATGCTGTCGATATCTTCCTGAAACCCCATGTTGAGCATTTCATCGGCTTCATCCAGGATCGCATAGGCCACTGTTTTCAATTTGACGGCCTTGCGGTTGATCAGATCCAACAATCGGCCGGGCGTGGCCACGATGATCTGAGCCCCTTTTTTTATCAGGGTGATCTGGTCCCGAATATCGGCCCCGCCGTAGACGGCGGCAATACGTGCGTTCGGGGTGTATCGGGCAAACAGTTTCAGGTCGCCGGTGATTTGAAGGCAGAGTTCCCGCGTGGGGCAGAGGATCAGCCCCTGGAGGTTTCGTGATTCAAAATCAAGCAACTGGATCAGGGGCAGGCCGTAGGCGGCGGTTTTCCCTGTGCCGGTCTGGGCCATGCCGATGACATCGGTGTCGCCTGTTAGCATGCAGGGGATGGCCTTTACCTGAATCTGGGTGGCATGTTCAAATCCGAGTTGGTCAATGGCCCGGATGATTTCGTGTTTTAATCCAAAAGAAGAAAAATTCATAAATACTTTCCTGATGAAGGCCGGGTTAAACCGTGGCCGGTTATGTCGCTTAAAATACACAAAAAAGCCGTCTCGGCGCGTTTGCCGGACGGCTTTGTTTCGTTTTCGGTATTGAATCCGGTGATATGACCAAGCGATATGGCGGTATTCGCCGGATTAGTTTTAATATGGATGGTTAATATCGTTTGTTTTTAAATTAAGCAACCTTTATTTTCCAATCCAGGCAGCACCAAATACACCGGCGGAATCACCCAGTTTATTTTTAATTATCGGTGTTTGAATTTTTCGATGAAATGCGTAATTACGAACATATTCGATCCCTTTGGTGTACAGTTCATCAATATTTGAAAGGCCTCCACCAATGACAATCGCATCCGGATCAAGTATTGATATGAGCCCCCCGACACAGCGTCCAAAATCATCTAAAAACTGGTTTAATGCTTCATTGCATTTAGTATCATTATTTCTTGACCGCTGAACAATTTCATGCATCTTCATAGGGATATTATACTTTTTATAAAACGCATTTTCTACGCCGGAGCCGCTAATCTTGGTTTCAACACACCCCAAGTTTCCGCAGTAACATTTATCCCCGACTGGATCGACAGAAAAATGTCCCCATTCTCCTGCAATTCCATGGACGCCTTTGACTACCTTACCGTTGACATAGATTCCGCCACCACATCCTGTCCCCATGATTATCCCAAACACAAAGTGATATCCTCTTGCCGCTCCGGCGCGACTTTCCGCCAGGGTAAAGCAATTTGCGTCGTTTTCCATTCCGATTTTCCGGACCAGCAATTTTTCAAGATCTTTCTGAAACGGATTTCCGATCAAGCATGTCGTATTTGCATTCTGGACGAGTTGTGTTTCGGTATTTATTGAACCCGGTATACCGACACCGATAGTACAGTCAACTCCTTGAGGTATTTTATCGATTGTCTCAAGGGTGAGTTTATGTACAAAGGTAAGGATTTTCTGATAATCATTTTTACCTTCCGTAGGGACTCTTTTTCGGTAAGACTCGTTGTCATCCGGATTAAGAATTATTACCTCAGTCTTTGTTCCTCCAATATCTATTCCGATTTTATACGGTTTCATTATGCAACCTTTTATTTTATGATCGTCCAGGAGTTCCAAAAAAGCAAATGGTGTCAAATCATCAATTGTGAACAGGTGCGATCGCCGAAAAAACCACAAAAAAGAACAAAAAAACTCCTAAAACAAATTTTGATCGATACCGCATTTTTCTTCCTGTCAAGGTTGTTAGTGATTATTTTATGTGGCGGTTCTCATTTGAAGTGAAAAAAAGCCTTATCACCTGCCGCGTAATTTATGGACTGCTACATAGTTATCGGGTTTATTAGGAGCGGTGGTTTAGTTTTGGAATGATCGCAACGGCATCCTGTCAAACCCATCCAAGCGTATGCAACTTAGGTTTAAAGAAATGCCATAAATTGTATGTGTTGATAATAAAGCAGACGATAAATTAATTTATATTAAACTATTGACGTGCTTCTTGTAAAGAGTTCATTTTTATAAAATACATATGGCCCTAGCGAATAAATCACTTCTAACATCATTTCTTGTCTATGTAAAAGGAGTGTACGATGAAAAAACGTTTGTGGCAGCTTTTTCTGATTTTCATATGCATTGCACCTGCTCATCTGCCGGAAGGATGTACAGGAAACCTACGAAAAAATTATCGCTTCAGACCCCCCCCAACACCGGGGCTCCTAGCCCAGAAATTGGGGCAAGCCCTTGCAGCCCCGCTGAAGCGGGATTTCCGCTACGCTCCAACAAGCTGGCTGCGGGGAATGCGTTCGCTGTGCAGTTCAAGTCCAAGTTTTCTTTTATGTGGCCGAACCGATGAGGCTACAGTTTTAAGTCCAGATCGCCGACCGCTTCTATTTCCCCTGGCTGCCACCGGGGATTGTCGTCCTTGTCAATCAGGCGCGCCCTCACGCCTTCTACGTAATCGGGGTGATTCAGAATAAATCGCGCGGCTGCAAGTTCCGCCTGGAAGACCTCCTCCAAGGAGCGATGCTCGTTGTGTCGTAAAAGCATAAGGGTCATCATCACCGCTGTGGGAGATCGTTCCGCCAGCCGCTGAAAGACCTGGTCGCAGAGACGGGTTTGTATGCCGCACTGCCTGAGGGATTCCATGATTTCCAAAAGGGAACTTTTGCCTTTAAAATAGGCTTCCACCCACTCATCCATATCGGGTTTGGCGGCTAAATCCTTTTCAAAAAAGGGATCGAGTACCGAGGCCAGCTGCTGCGCAGCCTGGATTCTGGACTGCGGCAGGCTGACCGTATAGCCTTCCAGGACATCTACCAGTTCCGGCAGACGCGCTGATGAGGACAAATGGGTTGCAAACCCCACACGTAAGGCTTCGGCCCCGACCGTTTCATAGCCTGTCAGCCCCAGGTATTCGGGATAGCCCGGCGGGCATTTGGCAAACATCCAGCCGGTGGCGCCCACATCCGGGAAGAAACCGATTCTGGTCTCCGGCATGGCCATGCGGGTGCGTTCTGTGGCCACCACCATGTCGGCCGTCGCTGCCAACCCCAAACCTGCCCCCATGGTGATGCCGTCGGCGAGCACGATCACCGGTTTGGGGAAACGATGGAGCCGCAAGAGCAGATCATACTCTTGTTCCAGTATCTGATCCGCTCTCAGAGGACTTTTCTCAATTATCGCCCGAGCCAGCGCCTTGATATCTCCGCCGGCGCAGAATCCTTTCTCTCCGGCACCGTATAACAGGATGAATAGGTAGCGTTCGCCGGTCTCCACTTCGTCCAGCACTTTTCGGATTAATCGGATCATTTCAAGGTTAAGACTGTTCAAAGCGCGAGGGCGGTTGAGCACGATGCTCATCATCCTCTGCTGCCGGTATATCAAAACTGCCGGCTCCGGCCGGATTTTCATATGATTCAATGTCCACCTTCCTATCCCGGATATTTTGTATGTTAAGCGGTTAAATTGATAAAGATCCCATCGCGAAAAGTACTATCCTATTTCGAAGACGCCTTGTATTACCCTGATTCTATCTTCTTCTAAATTCCGCTCCTGGTTTTTCAATTTTTCGGCAGCCGTACTACCCATGAGTAATTTGAGACCGGGCGATCGTGATGCGTCTTTTGACCGCGATGCCATGGCAGAAATTAATCCTCGAAACCATTCTAAAGAGATAGCGTTGACATCTTTGCACCCCTATTCTTTGACGCCCAGCGTAATGCAAAGGATTTCGCCGGGACGCCAGAGACGCATGGGCGGCCCCCACGTGCCTGTGCCGCGGCAGACGATGACGGTCATTTGGTCGATTTGGTACCGACCTGCCAGCAGCGGGTACCTGAGGCGTACCAGATAGCTGAAGGGCCAGATCTGACCGCCATGGGTGTGACCGCTGAGCATCAGCCCGGCACCGGCAGCGGCGGCCTCCTGGGTCTGCCAGGGTGTGTGTGACAGCAGAACAACTGCACCCGGCGGACGGCCTGAAAGCGCCGACGCCATCAGATTATCGCTGTGGCCCGACCGGCGGTGGGTGGTGAGATCTTCCACCCCCGCCAGAACAAAGCCCGGGTGGACTTGGGTCCAGCGGTTGCGAAGCAACCGGATACCGGCTTTTTGAAGCAGGTCCATGTTCCGGTTGCGGTCATCGTGATGTTCGTGATTTCCGGGAACTGCCCAAACGCCAAGCGGTGCCCGCAGACGACCCAGGATCGCAACAAGCTCCTTTTCAGGTGGGCCGTGCCCTTCGAAAATGTCACCCAGCAGGACCACCAGGTCGGGCTGCCGGGCCTTGACCTGGGCAACCCGTGCGGCCAGCCACCGCTTGCCAAGCAGTGAGCCGATGTGCAGGTCGGACATGGCCACCAGGGTCGTGCCGTCCATTTGAGCCGGAAGACCGGCAAGCCGCACTTCGTAGTGTTGTACCACGGGTGGACGCAGGCCCTGAACGAGCGCGATAACGGAAAGCAGGCCGCCGGCGGCAAGGGCCCAGCCTCGCAGCGAGGGCACCTGCCGGCGCAAAAAAAAACCGAACCCGGAAGCCAGGTCCACCGCAAAAAGACTGACACACAGCAGAAACGATACGGCCATCCAGATCATACCGAAAAACTCGCTGACCGTCGCCAAGATTCCTGTGCCGTGGTGGCTGTAAACGCGGCCAAGGAGAAAACCGGTCCACAGAACGACACCGGTTGCGATCAGAAGTTTTCGGGGAACATGCCGCTTGATAAACGGCACGCCGCCGGCCTGCCGGAAAACATAGATGTGCATCAGTGTGACAACAGATATAAGAATGCTTCCAAACACAATTCAATCCGATCGGTTTGATGTCGGTAAAAGTTTTTAAGTTTCTTTAGGTTGTCCTGGGCCGGTCGGAATTTATGTTTATCCGGAGTGCAAACAGGTCAAATACTATTTACTATTCAAGGGTTTCCCACGTTCTCTTGTTAACTTTTGTATGACCCATTTGAACGGAAAAAGCATCGACACGCGTCGCTGATAATCGATGTATTCCTTCCCGAACTCAGCCAGCAGCTTTCTTTCCTCCAGGAAGGCACCAATTAAAAAATACCCGGTTATGACCAGGCTCGTCAGCATGGCCGCCATATCCAGATTTCTGGCCCAAACAATAAGAATGCCACCTGTATACCAAGGATGCCGGACCATTCCGAGTATGCCGCCTGTGTCCAGACGGCAGTCGTCAGTCAGAACGCTGCATGCGCTATTTTCGCGAACCTGCCGGATTCCGAGAAACTGGTTCAGACTGTATCGCCTGGCACCGCCGATAAAAAGCAGAAGTGCAGAGAACACAAATAATCCCTGAACGATTCGAAACGGACCGTCCCAACCAAATACCGGTGGCCCCTTAATGGAAAAAGAGTAAATCAATACAGGGGTCAGGGTCGCCAATGCAATAACATTGTAAAAGATCCGGTAATACCGGTATGTTTTTGCAAAACGTTTCCGGACAAAGCCGGTAACGGTAAGGGTGATCATGAAGCTGTGGAGAAAACACCAAGCTCCCCAAAGTGAGATAAGTACCACGTATCGGGTCATTTAACATTTCTCCGGCAAATTATAGGGGTGCAAGACGCCATTGCAAAATTGACCTGAAATGCATGATAGATATTGATAGGGTATTCTACATATATTTTGATTAGTTACTGATTTTGAAAATGCAAGATTATTGCCTGTATTGATAGGCACTATCAGATTAGTATCATTGAAGATAACGTATGGCAATCGTAAATATTTTGGGTCTCATTTTTTGCGGGGTGTAAAGGCAGTTGTGTCGTGAGGCAGTAACCGCAACATCAGCCGGCACGAATTAAAGCCTTATGGAAAACAATATCTTGGGCAAAAACGAATAAAAGCGGAGCCGGCCTTGACTCCGCCCTTGTGAATCAAAAAAA
>JAQBHK010000084.1:0-10571 GCA_032127815.1 Desulfobacterales bacterium | reverse complement strand
CAGATACCGGCTTTTTTGATGAAATTTCTTGCGCTTTCATGGAACAATTCCCATTGAACATCACGCCTGATTCTATCAAAATTGTGGGGGCCTGTATATCACCTACAACACAGGCCGGAGGGTAAACCTCGATTCTTTTTCTAGCATTGATGGTGCCGTTGACCTTCCCCATTATAACTGCAATGTCGACATTTATCCGGGCGTTGATCACAGCCGTTTCACCTATAATTACAGTTCCGGCCTCACTAAAAATCCTGCCTTTAACACTCCCATCCAGTCTTATGGCATTTTGGAATTCAATGGTACCTTCAATATTTCCATCTGACCCCAAATAAGTTGAAATCAAATCTGTCTTTTTTGATTTTCTCATAGCGCCTCCTGATGTTGCGCCCATTTAGCCAAAATTTCTCATAAAAAACAAATTCTTCACGAGAAATCAAAATTAGTGGTTTTTTTATTGATAAATTTACAAAAAGTCAAATGTTTTGCCTTATCATTATTGCATGAAACGTCGCATGCTGACGTTCATTAAAAGGCCAACACAAATCATCGTAGTAATAATCGACGAGCCTCCATAGCTGATAAACGGCAAGGGAACGCCGACAACCGGCATCAGCCCCATCGCCATTCCAATATTTATAAAAATCTGCCAGAATATCATGGCGGTAACGCCGACGGCAAGGATCGTTCCAAAAGGGTCTCTGCACCGATGGGCGATATTCAAACCCCAAATAATAAGCATCAAAAAAATTACCAGCAAAACCGTACAACCAGCCAGCCCCCATTCCTCAGCCAGAACCGAAAATATGAAATCGGTATGCTGTTCCGGCAAAAAAGAGAGCGCATTCTGGGTTCCTTTCAAAAATCCTTTGCCGGTAAACATGCCGGAACCGATGGCAATTTTGGATTGAATAATATGATAGCCTGCGCCCAGAGGGTCGCTGTCCGGATTTAAAAAAGTCAATATACGCTTTTTCTGGTATCCTTTCATGAAAAACCATACCAGAGGAACGGTTAGCATACATGAAATAATGATATATAAAAGCGAGCGCCGTTCAATTTTAACAAAAACAGTCATTGAACCGGCAATCAAAGCTACCAGCATGGCGGTTCCCAGATCAGGCTGCCTCACAATTAAAAGAAAGGGTATAATCGTCAGCACAAAAGGAGTAAAAAGTTCGCGCAATGTAAGGCCTACTGTATTTACAACTCTTGAATAATAACGAGCCAGAACGATGATTACTGCAATTTTGACCAACTCCGACGGCTGAGAAGATACAGGACCCAACATGAGCCAGCGCTTTGCACCGCCGACATATTTCCCGAACAGTAAAACAGAAACCAGAAGGCTAATACCTATTATGTAAATTGCGTGAGCCCATCGATCCAACAATTTGTAATCCAGCGAAAATGAAACAATCATTATGACGAATCCAATACCAAACCAGATCAACTGTTTGATATGCAAAAGCTTTTGCGGCGTGGGAGATGCCGACATAACAGCACTATACAGCATCAAAAGCCCCAGAGATCCAAGTAGAACAGTAAGCCCCAATAAGCCCCAGTCAAAATATTGTACGTGCCGCCGGTCGAACATAGTCGCTTAACTCCTGTTACTGGATACTTGTTGCTCGTTACTGGTTGCTTGTTGCTCGTTACTGGTTGCTGGTTTCGGGTTACGGGTTGCAGGTTGTGGGATACTGCCTAGTACATACTGACTTCTGGCCTCCGGCCTCTGATAACTGCTTGCCCGGGTAGCCTTGGCGAAGACGGGATCACTGGTCATTGGCCTCTGATTATCCGTCATTAATTTTCTTTTCAGCACCGTGTTTTGAGTCTTCAGCCTTTAGCTGCTTGCCGTGCCCGGTTTTTTTTAAATAGGTTCTGATCATCTCCCTGGCAACCGGAGCCGCTGCTGTAGCTCCGGATTCCCCATGTTCGATAATAACCGCAACAGCGATTTGCGGGTCAACTGATGGTGCATAAGCCACAAACCAAGCATGTGCTTTCAGATGGTTCGGTATTTCGGTTTCGCCGGTCTCTTCGTCATCTTTGCGGCCCACCACCTGTACTGTACCTGTTTTCCCACTGACATCGATGCCTTTAATGCGGGCAGCTTTCGCAGTTCCCCCACTGTCGTTCACCACCCCCCACAGGCCTTTTTTAATAAGCTCCAATGTCTGGCTGCCGGCCGGCAACTTACCTTTAACCTGGCTTTGAGTTTGAACGACAATTTTACCTTCGGCCGTCTTTATTGTTTTTAATATCATTGGCTTATTTATTGAACCGCCATTGGCAACCGCCGAAGTCAAGACCAGCATCTGTATGGGCGTCACAAGATCGTACCCCTGTCCAATAGCCACCGAAAGTGTTTCTCCCCCCTGCCAGGCTTTGCCGGTGCGCTCTTTCTTCCAGCCTGTGGTAGGAATTAAACCTTCTGCTTCTTGATCCAGGTTTATACCGGTTGTTGATCCCAAACCACTGGCTTTAGCATACCATGCCAGGCGGTCTGCGCCCAGCTTTTGACCCACTTGATAAAAAAACACATCACATGATACAGTTAATGCCTGGACAACATTTACGTTACCGTGACCCTTCTTTTCCCAGCACCGAAAAATGCGATCTCCATATTTATAATATCCCGGACAATGAAAACTGGTCTTTTCATCGATAACACCTTCTTCAAGGGCGGCCATGGCAGTTACAATCTTATAGGCAGATGCCGGCGGATACTCCGCCTGGATGGCCTTGTTTTCCATCGGTCTGAAAGGGTTGGAGGCAAGAGTACTCCATTTTTCATGGGACATACCACCGACAAAATCATTCTGATCAAATGAAGGCGAACTGGCCATGGCAAGAATATGCCCGTTCGCAGTGTCCATGGCCACGGCAGCACCTACTCGTCCTTCTAAAAGCACTTCAGTCCTTTCCTGTAACATCTGATCGATGGTTAGATAAATATTATGTCCCGGCTGGGCATCAACGGTTTTCAAAATATCAACCACCTGACCGGTGGCATTGACCTCGACCTGACGACCCCCGCGTTTACCCCTTAAAAACGACTCGAAGGCCTTTTCCACACCAAACTTTCCGATAAAGTCACCGCTTTTGGCTCCAGAATATTTTCCGGATTTAAGCTCTTCTGCATTGATTTCGCTCAAATATCCTATAAGATGGGCAGCGCTCTGCTTGTTGAGCGAATGCCTGAGAGGCCTGACACCCACTACCACACCGGCCAAATCGAATTTCCGAACCTCAACCGCCGCGAGGGAGTCACGACCAAAATCCTGCTTCAAAAGAATCGGCCTGTAAGCAGCAACCCCCTTGCCGCGATTAATTTTCAACATCAGTTCGGACGCCGGAACATTTATCACTCTTGCCAATTTTTCAATGGTATCAGCAACAGGCCTGGCGTCTTTCAAAATTATACTCAAGTCGAACGAAGGCCGATTATCCACCAGTGTTTTTCCATCGCGGTCAAAAATCAATCCTCGTGAAGGATCAGTATGCTCCAAACGGACACTGTTGTTTTCGGAGAGTCGTCTTAGCTCCTCTCCTTGAATCACCTGCAGGTGGAGCAGACGGACAAAAAGGAGACAAAAAGCCGCTGCAACGCAATACATGACCCGGATTAATCGTTGTCTGTACCAATCCGTATCGGCAACAGTTAAGTATTTAGTCAAGGTTTAGAGTTCCGTGAAAAGTTAAACGTAAAAAATAAAAAGTCAGAAAAACGCTTCTTTTATGAAAGTGTTTTGTATTTGGTGCTTGGCTATTTAACAAGCTGGTATATCAACATGCAGTTCAAACAAAAAACCAAATACTAACTTGTTGAAGGGCTAAATATTTCTTTGAAATATTGTTCCCATCTTTGATGCAAATAATTATAAAAAATAAGGGAAATCGGACCTGTGCCCAGAGCCCATAACACCTGGACAGCAACCATACTAAAGTCCGCTTGAGAAAAACGTGAACCCGACTCAAACATAGCAACGGTCCCCATAAAAATGATATTCTCCAGCAGCACACCTGCGGCAACAACAAACGGCAAAAGAATGTTATCCCTTACACGTAATATGGTAATGACCAACTTTACACCTGCAAACAACCATAGGTACGTCGTTAAATACAGGCCCAAAGGACCTCCGGAGAGGTTGTCCATTATGAATCCAAAGACAATTATTGTTGGTATGCTTTCACGGGTAGATCTGAAAAGACCAAGGTAAATAATAAAGGGAGCAAGCAGATCATAAAACCTATCGAACAGCAGAAAATAAGGCATAATGGTTGTCTGGAAAATAAGCAACAACACAAATGTGCCAATATAAAGAAAGTACGTCATTGCCGGCTCACTGATTAATGCTTGGGAGGACTCAATACAACTAAAACTTCTTCAAGTTTTTCAAAATCTACAAAAGGTGTAACGGTCACTTCTTGAAAGATACCCGAGCTGCGCCTGATAACTCCTGCAACGTGCCCCACAGCTAGGCCTTTGGGAAAGACACCGTCCATTCCGGACGAAACAACCCTGTCACCGACACCAACGTCATGCGTACGCAAAACATATTTGAAGAGACACCGCCCCGAAGACTCGCCTTTGATTACCCCGCGAGCCCTTGTCCGTTGGGCCAGTGCATCGACGGCACTGTTGGGGTCTATAATGAGCAGAACTTTAGAATAATGGGCGGAGACACCCATAACCTGACCAACAATTCCCTCGGGGACCACCACCGCCATCCCTTTGGCTACGCCCTCATCTCGGCCCTTGTCTACTATTATAGTTTTATACCATTGAGAAGGATCCTTGCCGATGGCTTCAGCAGCAAGAACCTGATTGGTCATTGTTGTTTTAAAATCAAGTAAACTTCGCAGGCGAACGTTGGTAAGCTCCAGTTCTCCAAGCTGGTTGTTTTGTTGTTGGGCAAAACTGAGTGCTTTTTTATATGCATAGCTCTCCTGGGCCACTGAGACTGTAAGAAAATAATGTTTCCATAAATCTCTGGCAAAACGAATCGAACGGGTAACAGCCTTTTGAAAAGGAGATGCGAACGAAAGGGCAATACGACCGGATCCAATAGAAGCATGACGGCGGCTTGTAACAGAAAGGGCTATGATGTTGGCAGCGATCAGAACAATCACGCCAATGATCACGACCATCTTTTTCGGGATCATGAAACTATGTAATCACAACTTGTTTTAGGATTTCGATGCTGTCAAGAGCCATCCCGGAACCAAGCGCTACAGTTAATAAGGGATTCTCGGTAATAGTTATCGGAAGACTGGTCTCCTCTCTGAGAAGCTTGTCCAGGTTTTTTAACAATGCCCCTCCGCCCGTTAATACAATTCCCCGGTCAACGATGTCGGCTGCCAATTCCGGCGGGGTCTGTTCCAGAGCGATCTTCACTGTTTCTATAATAGCATCAATCTGCTCTGAAATTGCTATGCGTATCTCTTCCGAGTCTATGGCGAGAATTTTGGGAATTCCGGAAGCAAGGTCTCTGCCTTTTACTTCTATGGTCTCCACATCCTCGGGATCCGGGTATGCATTGCCTATGGTAGTTTTGATGATCTCGGCGGTCCTCTCACCAATCAAAAGGTTATATTTCCGCTTGATATACTGGATGATGGCTGTATCCATTTTGTCACCGGCCACCCGGATAGATCTACTGTAAACAATTCCCGCCAGAGAAATTACGGCGACTTCGGTCGTGCCGCCTCCGATATCAACGACCATATTACATATAGGTTCAGTAATCGGCAGTCCGGCCCCAATTGCGGCGGCCATGGGCTCTTCAATCAGAAAGACTTCACGGGCTCCTGCCGATTCCGCCGATTCCCTGACGGCACGCATCTCCACCTGAGTAATACCGGAGGGGACCGCAATGATGATCCTGGGTCTGACCAATCTGCGCCGGTTATGCACTTGTTGAATAAAATACCGGAGCATCGCTTCGGTAACTTCAAAATCAGCGATCACACCATCACGCATAGGACGAATCGCCACAATATGACCGGGAGTTCTCCCCAGCATATTCTTGGCTTCAAGGCCGACGGCCAGGACGCGGTTTTTCATGCGGTTGTCAGTGCGAACCGCAACCACTGAAGGTTCATTTAATACAATACCTTTACCTTTAACATAAACGAGTGTATTGGCGGTTCCAAGATCAATAGCCAGGTCAGTGGAAAATGCGCCCAAAATTTTATCAATAAATAGATTCATAGCACCTCTGTTTTGGGCACCAGGCTGTGTGCCCATATAATCAGTTTATTTGCTCCCCAACTGAGCATTTTAAATTTTAGAGCGAAACGGTATTTTCCCCCGCAGGGCGGGATTTCGCCACGCTCAAGACTTGTCGTAACAAAACGGAGATCCCGCTACGCGGGGCTTATCTACGGCAAACTTGAAAATCTCTCAACTTGGGTACTGTTTTTAGTTCTTTGCTAACAACCTTGGATTTTATCACCAATAAAATCCTAAATGCAATCAAAATTATTCTGTAATTACAAGAGAAATTAATAAATAATACCTTAATTAGTGTGAACGATAAAGTTCAACTGAAAGGTATTCGTTAATTAGGGTCATAACCACATCATGCAACTGCGGCCGGAAGGCTTTTATCTTCACATTATCGCGGGAAGGATGGACGCGGTTGGTCAGCAGTATCACTATAACCCCGCGGTCAAGGTCCATCCAGAAGGAAGTCCCGGTGAAACCGAGATGCCCCACACTCTCTTTTGAAAAATATTGGCCGCAACTCGACCCGGTTGATGACGGTGCATCAAAACCGAGCGGCCGGCCGCTACCGCCGTCTCGCATAAAAAATGTTTGCATCAGTTTTTTTTCAAACAACATACTTTCAGATTTTCCGTAAAAATCAGTCAGCAGCACAAACAAAAGACGATAGACATCTTTAGCTGTTCCGAAAAGACCGGCATGGCCCTCAATACCGCCCACGGCATATGCGTTTTCATCATGGACGACACCATTTATAAGAGTATCCCGCCATGGACAACGCTCGGTAGCGGCAAATTGCACGTTACGGGGCTCTGAGTCAAGATTAACAAAAAAAAGGTTTTCAATTCCCAGTTGAGCGTAGATCTTAGCGTCCACAAACTGATCCAGTCTTCTTTCCGAAACCTGCTCAACAACCCAGTTTAAAAGCATAAATCCCAAGTCACTATACAGCATTTTTGCGCCCGGGGGATTTATCAGCGGTTCGCTTACCAGAAATTCTCTTAGAGCATCCTTTCTGCGCTCTGGCGGAAGTTTGTCCAGCGACTCGTAATAGGGACGATAATCACAAAGGCCTGAAGTATGGCAAAGCAGCTGCTTTAAGGTTATCTGCGATTTCTCCGAGTTATAAAGCAGCGGCAGGACAGACCCTAAATTCTGTTCAAGTCTCAGTTTGTGTTGTGAAACCAGCTGCATCACCGCCAGAGTGGTTGCCAGCGGTTTGGTCAAGGATGCCAGGTCGAAAACAGTCTCTTTGGTCATGGGACGCTTTGAAAAAATGTCGGCATATCCGTACGCTTCAAAAAAAACGACGGAATCTGCCGCCGCGACCAGGAGCACCCCTCCGGGGAAAACCTCATCGGTTATGGCCTCCTTCATCATTTGGTCGACTTGTTTCATACGAATTCCGTGTTTCGTGTTACGTGTTACCTAATGCTCCTGTTACTCATGTCTAATGGACATGAATGAAGACGGTTTTATGAGCAATTATTTATGTCGTCATGTAAAAAAACAACCTCGATCACGAAGACACGAAAAAAGGAAATTACGAAATTTTATATTCTTTTCGTGTTTTCGTTCTTTCGTGTTTTCGTGATAAAAAATCTTTTTCTTTTCCGGCTTCTCCGAATTGGGTTTATACTGTAGCAGATTCATGGAAAGCAAGTCGCTGCCGGTCCGTATCGAGGGTGGCTTCGATCCCCAGAGGAATCGTGATATTGGTACGGCCGTGACCGATGTCAAAACCGGCCAGAACCGGGATGTCGGTATCTTTGAACATTTCTGCGGTAATCCTGCCGACCTCGTCAATCCCCCCGCAATCTTCAAAAGAACCAAGAACCAGACCGGCAAGCCCCTCAAAGCATCCGGCCAGCTTCATCTGGCTCAGCATCCGATCGATTCTGTAGGCGGCCTCGCCCTTTTCTTCAAAAAATACAATCTTCCCGTTATAGCTGGGCGCATACGGGGTCCCCACAAGATGACACAGGGTCGTTAAATTCCCGCCGGCCATGGGCCCGGAAGCTTGTCCCGTTTTAATTACCCTGCCGTTTGCGGGGGCAAGTTCCAGTTTGACATCAGATGTCAAGGCCGCCAGCAGGGCCTCTTTAGTCTCCTGGCCGGTATCTGCCAGCGTCGTCACCATGGGCCCGTGAAAAGTGACCAGACCGCACCTTGTATCGAGTACGGACAGCAGCGCCGAGATATCACTGAAGCCGACAAAAATCTTGGGGTGCTTTTGAATAGTTTCATAGTCGAGCAGTGAAAGTATGCGCATAGCGCCGAACCCGCCCCGGGCACAGACGATGGCCCTGATCTTGCGGTCGGCAAATAAACGGTTTATAAAGTCCGCCCGCCGGGCATCGGTCCCGGCAAGGTACCCTTGCTTTAAAAAGAGATCATCGTCAAAAGAGACCCGAAACCCCATGGATTCCAAAACGGCAACGCCCTGGTTAAACCTTTCCCGACTAAAAGGACTGGCAGGCGCCACAATGCCGATGGTATCTCCCGGCGCCAGCCGCGGAGGTTTCACGATAGGTTTTTGGTTAATTTCCATAAAGATTATCGAGGGGAAAATTGATGTTTATTTATGGTTCCGTCGCAGGGGGATCTGTTGTTTTTGCAGCCAATCAATGGGAGACCCGAGGTCGTCTCTATCATTTTGCATAAAGGATTTTCCCCTGTTCAAGCGCCGATTTGATAACCATGCCGCTGTTATTTTTATAGCGTTCTATATCTTGCTCGGTTACTACAATTATATCAACTGCAAAACCGACACCTATAAGGTTTCGGTAATCTGTATAACTATATTACCAAAATTGTCAATAATTTAATGCTCTTCCACTTATCATGTGGCTTTAGGGCAATGAAATCGACATTTGTTTTCAGACCTTGACATGGTATGTCCAAAGTGCTAATCACCAAATTTGTCGGGGCGTAGCGCAGACTGGTAGCGCACTTGAATGGGGTTCAAGGGGTCGGAGGTTCAAATCCTCTCGCCCCGACCAACAAAATGTAAGTTTATGGGGCTACCAAATGGAGCCCCATTTTACTATGGGATCAAGGGGTCAGAGCCCGCCCGAGGCGGATAAAGCAACCCTCCAAGGAGGTTTACACGCCTTCGGAGTGCTTGTGCGCCTCTGGCGCACTTGTAAGCCTCAGGCTTATTCAAATCAGCCAGAGGCTGACGAGTCCCCCGCCAAAAAACCGGCGGGTAAACCCGCCTGAGGCGGATAATCCCGCCACACAGACGGCGGGCAAGTCTCGCCCCGACCAAAAAGCTTAAAATAAGGGCACTTGCATTGCGGGTGCCTTTTTGTTTTATATAATCAATTTGCGCTTTTTATTAGCATCCGACCTGTGTTTCTCCGTTTAAGGGGTCACTGGATGATTACTCTGTACGTTTTAAAAGGTAAAACTGGCAAGCGATACGTTGGTATTACCAACGACCTCCCCCGTCGTCTACGAGAACATCGTTCGCACCATACCAAAGGTAGTCAGGTTATCGGAGATTTCTTCGTTCTACATACGGAAAAATTTGAAGACCACGCTTCTGCAAGGGCAAGAGAAAAATTTCTCAAATCTGGACAAGGCCGAAAATGGCTCGACAAATTAGAAACTGAGTCGAAGCCCGCCTAAAAACCGGCGGGTAAACCCGCCACACAGACGGCGGGTAAAGCACGCCTCTAAGGAGGTTTACACGCCTCAGGAGTGCTTGTGCGCCTCTGGCGCATTCAAATCCCTCCGTCCCGAACATCCTTTTAAAATGACAAAAGGGAGTTCGCAAAAACTTCCTTTTGTTTGTTGCTGGGCGTAAATGCATTGATTGGTGAAAAGTAGAGAAGAGTGAATTTTCACTTGGTAATATTGCCAAACACCATTGGTGATTTTACCAGAAACCCCCGATTAGGCGAATATTAGCAATCGACGTTAAATGCTTAAACAGCTGTTTTCAATCCATATTTATATACAAAGAATGTTTTGGCACAGTAATTGCTGGTATAGGACATTGAAGTGTTTTAATTAAAGACATTTAACAAGCCACATTGTGGTTTAGTATAAATGTACCTGGCAACATACACCTCCTGAAATAGTTGCCATATTAGCAACCTCCATTCTATGTATAGGCGGCTCTCTACCCAAGGGCCGCCTATATTTTTTTGTTTTCTATCCGTCCTGCACACAATAGTGTGAAAACTTCTTGACGATACCCTTTGCCGCAAGGAATCATAGAGGTTCAAATCCGGGCAAGGTCGCAAATGGATAGACAAGTTAGAAACCAAGTCGGAGCCCGCCACACAAACGGCGGGTAAAGCACGCCTCTAAGGAGGTTTACACGCCT
>JAQBHK010000083.1:0-8912 GCA_032127815.1 Desulfobacterales bacterium | reverse complement strand
ATTAAGGGGGGAATTTAGGTGCACCAACCTGCACTTGATTTGACAGGTTAGAAAGGTGAGTTGGACTTCTCTTAACAACACAATTTTTAAAGATACGTATCGCAGCAATGGCGAACCCCTGATACTACATATAGGATCATTGTAGATATCCCCAACAACTGGAGACCCGCATTTCTCGAGAATACCATGATGAGAAATGCGGGCTATGGGGTGAACCACGCATGGATAGATCAATCGGCGGACAGTCTTTTGATTTTCACGGCACTTACTTTGAATTCCGGAATTTTAGCTATCGGATCGAAGGCCTCAGCATCGGTCAAGATATTGGGAGGATTTTCACCGAAGTGGATGGGCAGAAAGAGGACGCCCGGAGAGACTGACGACGTCACCCTGGCCGGTGCTTCCATTTCTCCTCTTCGGGAATACATCAACAGTACATCACCATTTTTGATGGAAAGGGCTTTGGCGTCTTGTGGGTGAATGCTGACATACCCGGTGGTTTGTTCTACATCCAGATGGGGAGAGATTCGGGTCATGGTGCCTGTGTGAAAATGTGCAAACATCCGGCCCGTCGTCAGGAAGAAGGGATATTCCGTATCGGGCATCTCAGAAGGATCCTGATGAGATACGGCGTGAAACTTCCCTTTACCCCTTGCGAATAGATTTTTATGCAGGTATGGCGTCCCCGGGTGTTCACGGTCGGGGCAGGGCCACTGAAGACCGTTGAGCCCCAAACGGTCATAGGTCATGCCGGCATAGCTCTTTGGAGTGAGTGATGCCATCTCGTTGAAAATTTGTTCGGGGCTTTCATAGTCCATTTTATAGCCCATGGCAGTGGAAAGCCTTGAGATAATTTTCCAATCCGGCAAGGCGTTTCCTATGGGGGAGACAGCCTCTTGAATGCGCATGCAACGACGTTCGGTGTTGGTAAAGGTCCCTTCTCTTTCAGCCACAGACGCACCGGCCAGAACCACATCTGCCACTTGAGCCGTTTCCGATAAAAAGAGTTCCTGGACCACTAGAAAATCGAGCTCTTTCATGGCCTTGCTCAGATGATTCAAATCCGGATCGCTAAGCCTGGGGTTTTCGCCGATAACGTATAAACCTTTGAGATTGCCATTGAGCATGGCCGAAACCATGTCGGTAATGGTCAGTCCGGGTTTTTCGGGAAGAGGTACCCCCCAGGCTTTTGAGAATTTTTCCCTTGCTTCAGGGTCCGTTACCGGCTGATAGCCTGTATACACGTTAGGGAGCCCGCCCATGTCACAGGCACCCTGAACATTGTTCTGCCCTCTCAATGGATTGACACCACCGCTGCGGACACCCACATTGCCGCATAACATGGCCAGGTTGCAGCACGATTTAACATTGTCAACACCCGTGATGTGCTGGGTGATGCCCATGGCATACAACAGCGATGCAGGTCTGTTTAAGGCGTATAGTTCGGCCATTCTTTTAAGATCGGAGGGGGACACGCCTGTGATGGCTTGCACGTACTGAGGCGTATAGGTTTCGACAACTTTTGCCATCTCCTCATACCCTTCGGTTCGTTCGCTTATATATTGCGGATCATGCCATTTGTTTTTAATAATGACATGTATCATACCATTGAGCAATGCCACGTCGCTGCCCAAACGGTGCTGCACTGCGATATCGGCAAATCGGCTCAACTGAATATTTCTCGGATCCGCAACGATCAGTTTTGCGCCTTTCTCTTTGGCTCTGAAAATTCGGCGCGCTATTAGTGGGTGACAGGCTGTTGTATTGGAACCAATGACAAAAATGCATCCCGCGTCTTCAATTTCGGCGATGGAATTTGTCATCGCCCCACTCCCGAATGCGGCGGCCAGACCGACCACCGTGGAAGAATGTCAGAGCCGAGCGCAGTGGTCGACATTGTTGGTGCCGATCACGGCCCGAGCGAACTTTTGTGCAAGGTAATTTTCTTCATTGGTTATCTTGGCGGAAACGAGTACACCTATACTGTCCGGCCCGTGTCTTTCGATGATGTCACGAAAACGGTCCGCCACAATCTGTAAGGCTTCATCCCAGTCGGTTTTAATGAATCGGCCGAAAGTTTTGACCAGCGGTTGTTTCAGGCGCAGGAAACTGTTGACATGTTCGTGCAGATTCCAGCCTTTGATGCACAGTTTTCCTTCGTTAACCGGATGGGTTTTCATAGGCAGCGTGCCGGCAAGTTTGCCTTCATACACCTGAAAAAGGACGCCGCAGCCCGTGCCGCAATACGAACAAATTGAAGGAATAATTTTGTAATCCATACCGAGCGCTCCTTAGTATATATTGAAATGTCAGACAATTCGTTTGATAATCTTTGAAACTCCATTACGGAAATCACCCGCACGCTTACAGCGGTTTGGGCTCCAGGGTTACCTCATCGCCCAAGAGGTTGAAAGGTGATTGATCCGAACGGCTGCCGGTTTCGTAACCAAACTCATCTTCCACCGTGGCATTGACTTTGCGGTATAGCAGCCGCAACGGAATATCCACCGGACAGGCATCTTCACACAAGCCGCAGTCGATGCATCGCCCCCCCATATGTACTGCCCTGACAAGGTGAAAAATGGGGATTTCGGGCGGAAGGGTTCCGGTAGGGATTAGCTCCGGGTGGGCCAGACTGCATTCCTTGCAAAAACAGACCGGGCAGATATCCCGGCAGCCGTAACACTTAATGCATTTTGCAAACTCGTACATCCAGCGCTTGAATCGTTCCTGCGAATCAAAGTTTTCGGCGTCTTCGACATCCATATTGTTGTCGATGCCGACCTGCTTCTTGAAGCAAGCGGCCTTTTCAGGCTCAAGATAAGAGCAATCCGCATGTTTCTTAAGTTTTGAAGGACAACAATTTACCTGAATGGTTTCCACATTTTCCGGATTCAACTGGTTCCAAACATAGAGCACGTTTAAGGCCCGCTGGTTGCAGTCTCGAACCAAAAGCCCAAATCTGAGCCCCGGTTTTTCGACCGCGATTTTAGTCGCCATCTTTTCAAGGGAATAGCGGGCCGAACCGGCGATCAGCTCATCGACTTCGTTCAGATTGTCTTTGGTAAAAAAGTGGGGCAGCGGGTGTCCACAAACGACCTTGTACCCGATAAACAGATCGATTTTCCCCTGATTGAGCCACTCTTTGACTTGCTCTTGCATGGTGGCAAGAGTACTTGGTTTACCGTTGGTAGTGCTAAACGGTTCGAGCCATTTTTTCATCTGCTCTTCCATGTTATCCTCCCTCTACACCGGAACTCCGGCGCTCTTGGCTTCAATTTCTGCCTCGCACGCACTCTCGATGACTGATAGATCAAGTTCTCCCGTTAACGGGCTTGGGCCCATCGTCTTGACCTTTTCAGTAAAGGCGGTGACGACTTGGGCAAACTTTTGGGCCTCGGCCGAGGATATCCAGTCCAAGTGTAAACGGCCTTCTAATCCGATAAAATTGAAGAGTTCCTGTAGAAATGTTATCCGTTTGATGGTCATGAAATTACCGTACAGGTAATGGCAGTCGCCGACGTGTCACCCGCCCACCATAACGGCATCGGCTCCGCTTTGGAAGGCCCTCAAAATATGGTGGGGTGATACGGTACCGGAGCACATGATACGAATGGGCCGAATGTTGGTCGGGTACTCCAAACGGCTCACACCCGCCAGATCGGCGGCACCATAGGCGCACCAATTACACAAAAAAGCGATTATCTTAGGTTCAAAACTATCCTCTTTCACCTCTATCTCCTTTTCAATGGATTAAAAGCACAACGCACTATTGATCTGGGCGTAGAGCTGATTGTTACTAAATCCCATGAGAGCCGGAGCCTCGGAGGGGCATGTTGCCGAACAGGCTCCACAGCCCTTGCACAATGCCGGATTTACTTCGGCCACTAATTTTTCATTCTCGAATGTGATGGCACCAAAGGGACAGACATTGATACACCCCAGACATCCGCAACACAGTTCGGGAGTAATATGGGAAATAATGCCGCCCAGCTTGATTTCTTTTTTGGCCAGCACCGTGATCGCTCGGGCGGCGGCGGCCTGGGCCTGGGCAATCGATTCATCAATGGTTTTGGGCGCATGTGCCAGGCCGCAGACGAAAACACCGCCCGTGGCAAAATCGACCGGCCGGAGTTTGACATGGGCTTCTGCAAAAAAGCCGTCTTGATTCAGAGGCACTTTATAAAGCTGCGCCAGTGGAGTTTTCGTATCGGGTACGATGGCGGAAGCCAGAATTAATAGATCCGGTCGAATTTCCATCAGACGACCTAACACTCTGTCGGAGAACGCAATCTTAAGATCTTCCTGTTCTGCTTCCACGGTGAAATCTTTATCCGAGTCGTAGCGGATAAAAACAATTCCGGCCGATCGTGCCTGCCGGTATAGATCCTCTCGCAGCCCGTAGGGGCGCATATCCCGGTACAGAACATAAACATCCATGCCGGGATTTTTCTCTTTGAGCTTAAGAGCGCTTTTTATGGATTGCGTACAGCAGACCTTGGAGCAGTAGGGACGCTCCGGGACGCGCGAGCCGACACATTGGACAAAAACAGCCGATTTGAAATTTTCCAAAGCAGGATCATTTTCGATAAACCGTTTTTGCAGTTCCAGCCCGGTAACCACGCGCGGGTCCTGTCCATATAAATACTGGTCCGGTTTGAGTTCTGAAGCTCCGGAAGCAATGATGGTTACCCCGTGCTCTAACACGCTGCTATTGCCGTTGCTTTGGATGGTTGTTTTAAAATTGCCGACAAACCCTTCCACCTGTTTAATCGTAGCATTCAAAAAGGTCTTGATGTTATTGTCCGACCCGACGGCATTGGTTAATTCAGTAAGGTGCTGCTGAATATTTTCGCCGCGCCAGGTTTCATAAAGAGACCGCGCCTGTCCGCCTAAAGCGTCCGTTTTTTCAATCAGAAAAGTCTTGAATCCCTGCTGGGCCATATTTAGAGCCGCCGCCATCCCGGCAACACCGCCGCCGATTACCAGGACCGACGGGGTGACCGCCATGGTCGATTCTGTCAGAGGCTGCAAAAGCGCTGCTTTGGCCACCGCCATTCTGACCATATCTTTAGCTTTTTTCGTGGCTTCTGCAGGATCGTTTTTATGTACCCAGGAGCACTGGTTGCGGATGTTGCTCATCTCAAAAAGATACTTATTTACACCGGCGTTAATCAAGGTTTCCTGAAACAGCGGTTCGTGAGTTTTGGGGGTACAGGCGGCTACAACCACCCGATTGAGTTTATGCTCTTTAACGACTTCGGTCATTTTTTCCTGGGTGTCCTGGGAGCAGCTGAACATGTTTTCCTCTACAAAGGCAACACCGGGCAGACTCTTTGCAAACTCCACCACGGCCGGGACATCGACAATCCCCGCAATATTGGTACCGCAGCGACAGACAAAAACACCTATCCGGGGAGGCTCGCCACGGACATCGATCTCGGCGGGGATATCTTTGGTTTTCGTGAGGGTCCAGCGCGCGGCGGCCAGCCGGCTTCCCACCACACCCGCGGCGGCACTGGCGTCGACCACCGACGCCGGGATATCCTTGGGTGCTTCAAAAGCACCGCAAACATAAATGCCCGGCTGGTTACTTTCGACCGGTGCAAAGCTGCTGGTTTGAGCGAAGTTATAGTGGTCCATATCAACACCCAGTCGTTTAGCCAGCTCCACCCCTTCCGGACTCACCATCAGGCCTACTGACAACACTACGATATCAAATCCCTCTTCAACTCGTTTGCCGGCCTCGTCCACATAGCGGATCAGAAGCTTGCCGGTGTTATCATCGGAGATGACGTTGGTGACCTTGGATTTGACGAATCGGACGCCCACCTCATCCTTGGCGCGGTTGTAATAGCGTTCAAAGTCTTTGCCGTAAGTGCGGATGTCGATATAAAAGATGGCTGCGTCCAGGTCTTTGCCGGCGTGATCTTTAGCCAGCATGGCTTCTTTGATGGCATACGTACAGCAGACTCCGGAACAATACCCATGGGCACCCAGGTGTTCGTCCCGAGATCCGATACATTGCAGCCAGGCGATCTTTTCAGGCTCTTTATGATCTGAGGGCCGAACCAGGTGGCCGCCATAGGGGCCGGAAGCCGAAAGAATCCTTTCAAATTCCAGACTGGTCACAATATCGGGATGTTTTTTATAGCCAAAAGTATCGTGCACAGCAGGATCATAGGCCTGGGTGCCGGGGGCAATGATAATCGATCCGATGTTGATCGTTTTTTCTTCTATCTCTTGTGCGTGGGTCTCGAGGGTAAGAGCCTCGGCCTTGCATGCCTTGACACACTCGAAACATTCACAGCATACCATGCAGTTAAGACATTTCTCGGCTTCAGCAATGGCCTGCTCTGCGCTTAGCCCTAGCTCAACCTCAGCAAAACTCTTCTGCCTTTCATACATAGAGATCCTGGACATTTTGGCCCTTGCGGCCTTTTTGATATCTTCTTTGATCGGGTTGAAGTTTTCCTGGAGATCATCAAAGGGTTCCCGCCCCTCTTTCAAGTCCTCGCCTTTCAGATATCTTGATATGGACACAGCCGCCTCTCGACCTGCAGCAACAGCTTCAATTGCAATGGAAGGACCGGTCTGGGCATCACCGCCTGCAAATACACCTTTCCTGTTAGTCTCGAAGCTCAAAGGATCGACCGCTATATTGTTCCACCGGTCTAATTCAACACCTGTTGCGCTTTCAAGAGAAGAGGTGTCGGTTCTTTGACCAATAGCAGGTATTATGATATCGGTATCAACAACAAATTCACTCCCTTTAACAGGAACAGGGCGACGCCGGCCGCTTTCATCCGGCTCACCGAGCTCCATTTTAATGCATTTTAACCCGGCAACCTTCCCATCTTTTTCAACTACCTCTACAGGTGCTACCAGGAACTGAATATCGATTCCTTCTTCAAGAGCATCTTCAACCTCCTCTTCCCGGGCAGGCATTTCTGCCCGCGTACGCCTGTATAGAATGCTGACCCGATCAGCTCCAAGGCGAAGAGCGGATCTTGCAGCATCAATCGCCACATCGCCGCCGCCGACAATTACAACCTTTCCCTTTAATTCATTAATGTCATAAAGTGCTGAATCTCTTAAAAATTTGACGCCAGGAATAACACCTTTGGCATCTTCATTTGGAATATTAAGCTTCATGTCGGCATGGCAGCCGATGGCCAGATAGACCGACTTGTACCCGTCGTCCATCAGGCCGTCAATGGTGATGTCGCGTCCAAGGGCGGTATTGAATCTAATCTCAACACCCAGCCGGGTGATCCATTTAATCTCTTTCTCAAGAACATCCGGTGGCAGCCGGTAGTCCGGAATTCCTACTCTGAGCATCCCCCCTGCTACGGGAAGGGCCTCAAAAATTGTAACCTTGAAACCATCCTTTGCCAAAAAATATGCTGCAGTAAGACCGGCAGGGCCTGCTCCGATAATGGCAACCTTTTCATTCCTAGGCGTAATTTCCGGGAGAGGCAATTTGTCAATATCAATCTGGTCGGCCGCAAAACGTTTAAGGGTGCAGATGGAGATCGGTTCATCCACCTCCTTCCTGCGACAGACTTCTTCACAAGGGTGGGGGCAAATTCTGCCAATCACACCCGGCAAGGGCAGAGTCCTTGTGATTACCTCAAGGGCCTCCTGATATCTACCCTGGGCAATCATGGCCACGTAGCCGTGGGCATTAATGTTGTTCGGACAAGCATTAGTGCAAGGCGAACGATCCAATTTGTCTATGGAATAAGCTCCGGGTACCGCCTGTGGGTACAGTTTGTAAACAGCCTTCCTGTTACTAAGACTCTCATCGTAGAGACTTGGAAGAATGACAGGACAAACTTCGGCACAATCACCGCATCCAGTGCATTTACCAAGATCAATATATCGGGCAGCTTTATATAGAGTTACATTAAAGTTGCCTTCTTTTCCGGATATCTCTTTAACCTCGGATAAAGTGTGAAGTTCGATATTAATGTGCCGGCCGACCTCGACCAGTTTGGGGGCGATAATTCACATGGCACAGTCATTGGTAGGAAAGGTTTTGTCCAGCTGCGACATCATCCCGCCGATGGAACCCGACTTTTCAACCAGGTACACATAATACCCGGCATCCGCCAAATCCAGGGCCGCCTGCATCCCGGTGATGCCACCGCCGACCACCATCACGGCACCTGTTTTTTTATTCGACATTTTATTCTCCTGGGTCAAAAAAAGATGTGATATTGCTGATATCCAGCTGGTTCATATGGATTCCCAACGTTTTTTCGTCAATGCCCATACACAGCCCCAATAGTTGCGGATAAAGCACAGAGGCCAGCCGGTTATCTCCATTTGCAGAGACCATCATTTTTTGTACTGTATCGAATTGCATATGGCAGTACGGGCAGGCTGAACACAGAAAATCTGCATCGGCCTTTCTGCCGTCCGCCAGTTTGCGCTCGGTCAGATTCATTGAAAGGGCATCATTGACGCCCAACGCAGGAGCGCCACAGCATTCCAGCCTGGTGGCCCAATCCACACTCTCGGCGCCTGTTACCTCCACCAGTTCGTCAAAGATGGAAGGTGCTACCGGATTATCGAACTGGGTAATCTTGCTCGGACGCAGGGCATGGCACCCGTAATGGGCTGCAATTTTGAAGCTTTTATATTGTCTGGTTATTTTGTCTTTAATAGCATCCAGGCCCACATCGTGATACAGCACGGAGAGGAAATGTTTAACCCGGGGCTTGCCGGAATACTTTAAGCCTCTTTGGGCCAGCAAACGGTTGATCTCGGTTTGCAAATCACCTTCCGCTTTCAGGATGTGCTGGGCTTCTTTAAGGCTGCCGAAACAACATTTACACAAGACCATGACATCGAGACCCGCATTCTCCGCCAGCGCCAGATTTACCGCCGCAGAAAAAAGAAAGGCT
>JAQBHK010000082.1:0-9038 GCA_032127815.1 Desulfobacterales bacterium | reverse complement strand
CGCATTGCCTTTGGGGTTCTCGTGCAGAACGTGCCTTAACCCCTCATTATTTTCCGGTATGTTTTTTGTTTTTTCTTTGCTGCGTGACTTCCGGGAGCATCAAAAAGATAAAGCCCTTCTTAGTATTCTTGCGCCAAGAAGGGCTTTCATTATTTGTAGAGCCATGGGGCACCCTGTATATGATGTTTAGATCGTGCCGTGCCGGAAAATTTAATGCCTGACCTTAAATGAAATGTTTAAAAAAATCAATGGTTAGTTCTGGTCATTTGTCACTGCTTACTGGATGCTGGATACTTGCCTGTTAGAGGGAGGTTGGTGCAGAAAGTTCCTGGCAATTGATTTCAATTTTGAAAGCTACGGATTACATGCTGAATAACTCCCGCCAGTTGACCTGCCTGACGGTTCTTTGCTCTTCGTCGAACAGGGTTACCATGCCGGTACCCAGCCACCCGTGAACCGTGTGCAGTTCTCCGCCTTCGGGGCTTTGGTGGCAATACCGGTGGTGAAAATGGCCCACAAAAATTGTGCGCCCGCCTTCCCTGAAGCGCTGCTCGGCAAAAGTTTCAATTTCCTGTATGGGAAGGTGCTTGCGAAAATTTTGATTGGTCTTTTTTATCCGGACCTTCAGGTATTCGACAAACCTGGGGCCGAGTGGAAGAAAACGCAGGATTTGTTTTGCTAGGCCGTTTTTGGCCACTTTTCTAAACGTAAGATAGTTGCGGTCCAGGCGGTTGACCTGGTCGCCGTGGCAGAACACGGTGCCGTTCTCATTCTGCCGGAAGGCTTCAGCAGTGCACCATGAAAAGAAATCCTTTTTTTCATCGGCAAGAAAATATTCGTGGTTGCCCTCGATAAAACCGATGCTCCGGTGCTGTTTCTGGTTTTTGCACCAGGTAAGAAAGCGGTGGTGAATCTTTTTTTCATAACGGGGCAAGGCGATCCACAGATCAAAAATATCCCCTAAAAATATCAAATCATGATCGCAGGATTCAAATGCGGTTAACATCTCAAAAAACTGCGCTTGGTTGCCGATGGCCTCATTTACGTGGGCGTCTGAAATAATGATCATCACAAGCTACTCATTCCATTAAATTATCACTCTAATTGAGCCAAAACTCAATTAGCGAACTTGGTTTTCTTCCTTTCGCCCACGCTTTCAACGGAACAGGCCTGAAAAGGGAAAATCAAATCCTGAAGATCCTGTAAATCTAAATAAAAAAACTAACAATCACCCGCTCAACAGCAAGGCATCAGACACCAGGATAACCAGTCCCCAGATCGCATCAGCCGAGAGATGACGCTCAATGGAACGGTCGAACAAAATCGAAAGATTCGGCTTAAATTCCTCATCACCTTCCCACAAAAGGTAGTAGAGCGGTATTTTGGGTAAAGGAGTAAGTCGGTAGGCTGCATCCGCCAAATCCACGGGCTCGCCATCCAATTTTTCCGCCGCCAGTTTAAAACCCGCCAGATCATCGCCATAGCGCTCTAAAACAGGTGTCGTTTTAAGCGTATGGGGCCCCTGGAAAAATTGAGCGTCTTTAAGGTCTTTAACGCTTATCATCTCACCAGCAGGCGCAGAAGGTGTCACATGCAGAAGATACACCAGAATAACCAGCTCCAGCAGCGAGTTCTCTATTTTTTCCCAGCGATCATCATCGCGCCGTTTAATACAGTTATTATGGATATCAACCCGCACCTCCTCGTTTAAAAATCGAAAGCGCAGTCCTTCGGGAGGATTGATAGCGGCCAGTGAATCTTGACACACTATGTTCAGATCTCTTTTGCCAAGTTCGCCCCAATACTCGGGAGGAACCTTAATTTGGTCTCCGGCCGACGTTCTTGACAATGGTTTTTGCGTCCATCTTCTATGCTGCATCGCTAAACATCCCTGGCTGAACGGATAAGGCCTTGTCTGAATAATTTATGATTTTCGATTGATGATTGATGATTTAAGGATGCCAGTCATTTTTTTTTATAAATTGATGACGCGAAGCAACTTCTACCAATCGACAATCAACAATCATAAGTCATCAGTCATAAGTCATCAAGCTATCACTTTCCTGTCGGTTCGCGGGTTAGATTATCATTTTTTATATATTTTTACGACAGCTACTTTTTTTCCATCCCGGCAACCGATTCTATATGATGCGTATGCGGGAACATATCAAACGGCTGCACTTCCAGCACGCTGTAACTCTCTTTCAGCATAACTATATCCCTGGCCATGGTGGCAGGATTGCAGGACACATAAACAATCCGCTTAGGTTGCATCTTAAGCACTTGAAGAACAACATCACCGTGCATCCCTGACCTGGGCGGATCGATGATCATGACATCCGGCCTGGCGCTCACTTGCCCAAGAGTTTTCCTGAGGTCCCCCAGAATAAACCGGCAATTGGTAATCCGGTTGATACGACAGTTATTCTCAGCATCAATGACGGCGCTTGCGGCTATTTCCAGGCCGATGACCTCTTTGGCATCAGCGGCAAGATATATGGCGATGGTCCCTGTTCCACTGTAAAGATCCAGAACCGTCTCTTTACCGCTAAGACCGGCGTAGGCCTTTACGGTTTCGTATAACCGCCCGGCACCGGAGGTGTTGGTCTGGAAAAATGAGTTTGCCGATATTTCAAACTCAAAACGTCCGATTTTGTCCCGTATGCAGGATGTACCGGCCAGCAGTATTTCATACTCTCCGACAGCCACTCCGGCTTTCCGTGAAGTTATATTGTTGATAACGGAGACGATTTTGGGATTACTTTCAATCAGTTGATCCGCAAGTGGCTGAACTGTTTTACGATCTTCAGCGGCTGTGATGATATTTACCATCCACTGGTCATAGGCCGCAGAATGCCTCAGCATAACAAATCGCCAGAAACCGCTATGGCTGCGAAGCCCATAAACCGGGACCCCGGAGCCCTTGATGAAGCTTCTGACTTGCTCAAGAATATGGTTGCCAAGTTCAGGCTGCAGCAGACATTTTTGGGTATCGAGAACCTTGTCAAAAGTCCCCGGTACATGCAGCCCTAAAGCAAAAGTTCTGTCAATATCATCCCGGTTCATATCTTCCGGCAGAAGCCATCTGCGGTCGGAACAGGAAAACTCCATCTTGTTTCTGTAGCCGAAAATCAGCTCGGAAGGGATGGTTGTATGTACTAAAACATCCTTTATAAGGCCGATGTGCTCAAAAGACTCGACAACATGCCGGCGTTTGTACTCCAGCTGTTTTTCATAGTTCACAAACTGCCACTTGCAACCACCACAAAAACCGCTGTATATACAAGGCGGAGTGATTCTGAAAGGCGACGACTCCAGCAGAGTATCGATGCGGGCCTCGGCATACTGCTTCTTTTTTTTAGTGATCCGGGCAATTACAACGTCCAGAGGTATGGCCTGCTTAACGAACACAGCCATGCCGTCGACGCGTGCCAGGCCTTTGCCGCCAAAGGCAATATCAGTAATTTTAAGTTCAAGCTGCTGGCCTTTTTTTACCGGCATGGAGAATATCCTTTTAAAGTTGGCTTTCTTTATGGACTATTTAAGGGTTTAATTAAAATATTCTTAATGCCTTTATACTTTTAAGACCCAACAAAAATCAAGGAATGATCATGTCTGCATCGAAATCCGGCGACTTAATTAAGGAAATCACTTTTTTGTCAGACGAATTTGAACTGCACGGCACTCTTCATCTGCCGGCCGCAGCGCGACCGCCTGTTGTCATTGGATCTCACGGTCTTCTCAGCAGCAGCAGTTCACCCAAACAGATTGCGCTGGCCCGTGAATGTACTGCCGCCGGGATTGCTTATTTCAGGTTCGATCACCGTGGACGCGGAGAGAGCGAGGGGGTATTTAAGGAGGTCACCTCCCTTGAAGCCCGCTGCAGCGATCTTTTATGTGCGATTAAATGTATTCAATCCCGACCAGACATTGGCGACAAGCTGGGACTTTTCGGGAGCAGTATGGGTGGCACTGTCTGCATATCCGTGGCAAGCATATTGGCTGTGGATGCGTTGGTTACAGCTGCAGCTCCCGTCCGCAGCAGCTCAATCATTGCAGCCCTAAAAAAACGAAACGATTCAGAAACGCTCAAACCTCTGTTTGAAGAAAAGTTCCTTCAAGTCGACCTTTCGGAGCAACTTGCCGACCTCCACCATATTCTGATATTTCACGGCGACTCTGACAATGTCGTGCCGCCGTCAAACGCCCGGGAGATTTATTCAAAGGCCGGCCGCCCCAAAAAATTAATCATGCAAAAAGATGGCGATCACCGCATGAGCGACAAAACACACCAGGCAAACTTCGCAAAAGAAGCGGTAAGTTGGTATCAAACCTGTTTTGATAATTAAAAAATCAAAGGCCTTGCAGTTTGTGCCGCAGCACATCAAGCGCCGCTATGGCAAAGATCTTTTTTTTCATCAGCCGGTTGCCAAACGGAAAATTAAACCGGTACGCTTCAACAGAACCGTCTGTGGCCAGGCCGATACAAACCGTTCCAACCGGTTTATCAACACTTCCGCCGGCCGGTCCGGCAATACCGCTGGTGGCCAGGCCGTAAGTTGCGCCCACAAGGCGCCGGGCTCCCTGGGCCATCTCTTTTACGGTCTCTTCGTGCACGGCACCGCAACGATTTATTGTCTCGGCAGAGACTCCCAAAATCTTTACTTTGGCTTCGTTGGAATAGGTAACACCTGAAAAGTAAAAATATTCGGAGCTGCCGGGGACATTGGTCAACCAATGGGATATGAGCCCACCGGTGCAGCTTTCAGCCACAGCCAGCGTCGCCTTGTTTTGGCCAAGAAGCTCTCCGACGATAACTTCCATAGCGTTGCCGTCAACTGAAAATACATAACGGCCAAGCTTCTCCAAGACCCATGCGGAGGCCTTTTCCATACGCTCGCAAAGACTTTTTTCATCTTTGTCCCGGCCGTAAAGCTTTACCTGAATCTCCGGCATTTTCGCGCGAATACCGAGTATCAGATCGGGGAATTCGGATGCAAAGCCGTCCAGACGCTCACCGGTTGCCGCTTCGCCTAAACCAAAGGTCGCAATCGTCTTCACTACTCTGACATCTTTATCGGTCCCCTGGATTTTCTCTATCCGGGGCATGACCACATCCGCAAGCATCCGTTCCATCTCATGCGGCACTCCGGGAAGAAAGAAAAACACGCATTGTCCGATTTTCAGACAAAAGCCGGGCGCAGTTCCCACGGGGTTGTGGAGGCATTCGGAACCTGCCGGCAGCATGGCCTGTTTTTTGTTGGATGGGCTCATGAAGCGCCGGCGTGCTTTGAACAACGCTTCAATGGCATTAAGAGCCGTCATGTCTAACACCAGTTCAACTCCAGCCGCTTTTGCGACGGCCTCGGCCGTAATATCATCTGATGTAGGACCAAGTCCTCCGGTAACGACCCCGATGTCCGCCCGGCCGCCGATCTCTTTAAGTATGGAACCCAGCGCATCCAAATCATCCCCCACACACCGGTGCCTGACAACTTCAAGGCCGGCTTCTTCCAATTCCTGTGCGATATGGGCTGAATTGCTGTCAATGACGGTTCCGGTAAGAATTTCCTGGCCGGTAGCAAGAATTTCCGTAATCATATCTAACTATTTAACTCTTTATTATTAATCATAATGTTTATGTAAAAAAACCGCAGATACACGCAAATGAACACAAATCATTTTCTCTGCCGACTCTCACTGGTCAAACGGGGCATGTTTGACAGAGAAAACAGTATCATGCGTAGCACTATTTATACAATATATACAACAAGCTGAAATGCTAAATGGATAGGAACGTTAAGCGCAAGTTTGCCAGGGAAGATGATCTACATGCAACTTTTTGTAATTATAGGCATGGAATGTGATATGCCAACTGTATGATTGTAGAACAAGCAAAGTGGTTCCTCCGAATATAGATTATGCAGCATAGTTTTTAAGCGTTACCGATAAAGGTTTTTCCATTCCTATGGCACTTATTTTTAGTATCGAAAATCCAATAATATTACCATCTTCATCAACTTTTTCCATTACCGCATCATTTTCAGTCTCCCTAAAATGCCCCTCATTCTTTTCAAAAATTACCTCAAGGTAATCACCTTCTTTGTCATACCAAACGCTTATTTCTTTTTCCATAGTATCTCCCCTTTCTTCATTGTATCTGTAAAGTACCCTGTGATGATGAAAATGTCACCAAACAATACTTTGAAAACTATACATAAAAACTTCTCGGTGACAGGAGTTGCATCATAATGTCGATAAAAAAGCTCCACATCAGAGTCAGTCCGTGACCTGACAATTTTATCAGGTTTTAGTAAAGTTTCTCTTATCTTCCCAATTTGTCCATACATTTCTGGATGTTCAGTCTCAAGATGTTCCCGTCTCTCATTTGTTAACCTGGCTTGTCTATTATGAATATCTTTTATTATTTCCATTCATTTAAGCAGTTATTTCGATTTTTTACTAAAGATCACAAGTAATGGAAGTTGTTTCTTTGCACTGGGCAATCGGATAAGAAAAACTCTAAATTTACTGTATATCATACGTTTTTTGAAATCAATATTTTCTACTATCAACATCATCCAAACCCATATATTTAACCGGCAATTAAATATACGAACCACACCTTTCCCATCTGTCATTTCCACGAAAGCGGGAATCCTGGAAATACAATAGGTTATGATTAACCTTTGTCTATATCCCACTTCGCAACTCGTAACACATAACCCGCAACTAATAAACCGTAACTCGCAACTACCCAATTGGAGTATTACCTTTTTTACATAATAAATTGCCGAAGGAGTTATATATTGCAGTGTGATTAATTGATCATGTCGGTTTGATTCAGTGATGGAGTATTAGAGTAATGGAATAGAAATTGTTACACTCATAATATCTTTACATTGACTGAGAGGCTACCAAGATGGCTGCTAAAAATTTCAGGCTCCTTAAAACCACGTTTCTACTCTCAATGGCGTTCTTTATACTGGTCGTCTTTTCCTTTCCTTGCAAGATCTGCTTTGCAACCGCTCTGGATACCGATACTGCGAAACCGTTTTTGTCTACTGAAGCACTCACATCACCGGACAAGCTCCAATCAGATCCTAAGGCAGAAGTTCTTAACCTTGCAGAAGCCAGATTCAAGCAGGGTCAATGGGAAGAGGCCGGTCGTTATGCCAGACAACTGCTTGCCATGGAGCCTGGAAATGCCAAAGCTCAAGGCATCCTCGGAACCGTTTATGCCATTACCGGAAACAAGGAAGCGGCCCAAAAAGTCTTACAGTCTGCGGTTAAAATATCCAAAAACTTCAAAGGCGCAGACCACGCCCAGGAGTTATTGAATAAGATCTCTCAATAATGACTTGTTCCAGATATATTTTTCTTTTCTCATCCCAAAGCCGCAGAGACCACACCAGTTAAATTGATTCGCTCCGGAAAAATATGCTTCATATTTCAAAAGACAAGCAGCCTACGGGACAGGCAATTACAAACAAAAACCATCCGTCCCGCTTAAAGCAAAAGCAATCTCCGACCGAAGGCCTGAGCTATTTATTGACAATCAGTGCCTCCCAATCCTCTATAATACTTCCTTCTCTGCGGTCTCCGCGAGCTCGAACGAGCGTAGCGAGTGGGTGTGAAACATATTATAAATTGCATTCACCTGGCGGCACAGCCTCTCAAACTGGTCCGGGTAAAGCGCCTGGCCCCCATCACATAAAGCCTGATCCGGAGCGTGATGTACTTCCACCATCAGGCCGTGGGCTCCGACAGCCACAGACGCCCGGCTCAAAGGGATAATCTGATCCCGGCGTCCGGCAGCATGACTGGGATCGATTATAATTGGAAGGTGGCTTTCTTTGCGTACCACGGGAACCGCCGAAAGATCCAGTGTGTTGCGGCTGTGATGCGCAAACGTCCGCACCCCTCTTTCACATAAAATCACATCCGGATTGCCCCCTTCCAGAATGTATTCGGCCGCCATCAGCCATTCGTCGATGGTTGCCGCCATGCCTCTTTTGAGAAGAACCGGTTTTTTAGCCCGTCCGGCCCGCTTCAGCAGACTGAAGTTTTGCATGTTGCGGGCGCCTATCTGGATTACATCGGCGTAATGTTCCACCAGATCAAAGGTTTCAAAATCCATTGCTTCAGTGACAACCGGCATTCCGGTCTTTTCACGCACCCGCGCCAGGATCTTCAACCCTTCTTCGCCCAGCCCCTGAAAGGAATACGGAGACGTTCGGGGCTTAAAGGCCCCGCCTCTGAAAAGATGAGCACCTTTGCGTTTGACCTGCTCGGCGATAGTCAAGGCCTGGGATTCGCTTTCAATGGCACAGGGCCCGGCAATGATATTCAGCGCGCCGCTGCCGATAAATCGGTCACCAACCTGAACCAGAGTGTCTTCGGGTTTAAACTCACGACTCACAAGCTTATAGGGCCGGGTAACCGGAATGGCATCCCTGACACCCGACAGGCCTAAAAAAACCGAGGCATCCACCGGCCCTTTGTTATTCAAAATACCGATGGCAACTCTTTCCCCACCCGGGATGGAACGGGCCGAGTATCCTTTTGCTTCAATAACCGCCACCACGGCAGCGACGTCTTCGGGGGTTGCCTTTTGATGCATGACCAACAACATAACTGCTCCTCCTATCTTAAATATGTTTTACTGTTTTTTATGAATGGGAACTAAAAAGGGCCGCAGGAAAACCCCCACAGCCCTTCTAAAAAAGGACCGTAGGCTTTGAGGTGCCCACGATCCTTCAGGATCATTATTGCTTGCGGCTCATACGGATATGAACCGACCGGAACACCCCCCTCCGCCGGCTTTCCACCACCAGCGCCAAAAATATTTTATCGGATTCAAACTTGTCATCATCGTTTTTCGCTTTTTAAAGTCTGCTTTTGCAGTTTTCAACTAGTACCCATCCATAAAGATATCTGAGCACTAGCTACCGGAAGCGGTTTGTGTTTGTCAAGTTATTTTTAGCCCAAACTTCTCACCAGACCGTACTGACCGGCGAGAAATCCGGGTTAGATGT